>JAUVIY010000037.1 GCA_030592625.1 Spirochaeta sp.
AAGAAAAAGAATGTATCTTCAAAATAATTCAAATAGAGATATAGGGTATCCTTCGATACTCTCAGCCCCATACTCTTGAAATCATTGTACCATTTATTAATGCTGATCTCTTTTGTAAAAGATCGCGTGATTTTCCAAAACAGCAGATTGACTAAATGCACGTTTTTTACTGAATAGCGCTCGATGATATCCCTGAGGAGCATTGTATCAATGTATGAGGCGAGCAGGTTACTTTTAAGATCATCATTATCACTTAAAACGACTTCCGGAAAACCTCCCCAATTTAAATAATCCTGCTGCAGCAGATACAGCTGAGCTGCCTGCCTCGTCGAAAGAGTTTCTCTTACAGGGATTTCTGATTCTTTGAACATAAAATATTCTTTAAAGGACAGCGGCAAAAGAAAATAGTTAAGCACCTTCCCCCGCAGCGAAGAAGATAGATCATCAATCATCATTTTAGATGACGAACCGGTAATGAAAATCAAGTTGTTTCTGTTTAATAGATATTTTAATCCGGCTTCATAATTTCCGACTTCCTGTATTTCATCAAAAAAAAAGACCGGCTCATCTTCCGGATATAATTCGATAAAGGCAGACAAAAGCAGGGTAAAATCTTCAGTTTTAAAATCTGCCAGAACTATTTCAGAAAAATCAAGAAAGACAATTTGATTACGGGAAATTTCAAGCTCATCATATATTTGTCGTAAAAAGTAGGTCTTGCCTGACCTTCTCGGGCCTATAACAGCAAATATTTTCTGCAACTTCCTCATATCTGAATACGGAAGCTTCAGCTCCCTCGGAATATATCCCCTGGATATTAAAATCTCCTGATTATCAAGAATAATTCTTTTCAAACTTTCCTTTTCCACAAGGAAAGTATAACACAAACTTATCTTCTATACAAGGAATTTTTTCACAAAACCTTCATTCTCAATAAGGAAAGCACTCAATTCAGCCTTTACTCACCTTTACCCGTTAGCTCTCAACCTCCAAGTCCCTGATGAACTCTATAAGATCATCGTTCATTAAGGGTAAATATATTTATATCCCCCTCTTCTGATACCTGGTAAAACAGGATGCTCAGAGAAGAGAGGCCAAGATCGAGGAAAGACATCAGCAGTTTGCCGGTTTAATCATCAGTTGCTTCATAGGAAGGATCAATATGCTTTTCCACTTTCCCTGTTGCTTCTTTTAGGTATATATGGGGTTTCGAAGCAGGGATTCTTCCTTTCATTACCGGAATCCAGGGTTCATGAGCTCTCATTAGTTCTATCGTCATTTCCCGGATCTCATCGAGTGTACAGCTCATAGCGGTCAGAGGATCCATTGCCATTGCCTGAAAAACATATTCAGGATCGCCCATCTTTACTGCCGCAACCGCAAGTTGCTGAACGTTAAGCTGTGTTATGTTGATCGCTGCCAGATGCATGGGAAGGGAGCCTGCATGTACCGGCTGTATGCCATTCCTGTCGACAAGACAGGGAACCTCCACAATTGCTCCCTCCGGTAGATTATCGATGTATCCTTTGTTCTTTACATTTCCGTAGATAACAGCAGGCCTTCCTGTTTCAATGGCATTGATAATTTGTGCACCGTATTCGCTGCTTCTTTTCAGATCCACAGGTTCTTCCCAGTTCGCAATTCTCATCATCTGATCCTTCCAGTCCGGTCTTTCATATAGTTTTTTTATGAATCCGTACTCACCGTTCCACTCCGAGAATTGATGCCGGCAATAGCGCATAATAGTATCGTCGTTCTTTCTGAACCAGGCGTTATATTCGGAAATATGTCCGCTTGATTCCGTAACGGGAAAACCAAAATGCTTTATATATTCCATTCGCGCCGTGTCTCCATACCAGATCTCAGGTTTTACTGCAAGTTTTCTTATTTCAGGAAGCAGGTCTTTTCTGTTGGATTCGAATCTTGTAAACCATGCCTGGTGATTAATCCCGGAACAAAGATAATTGATTTTATCGAGTGGTATTCCCAATCGTTCCGCCCATCCTTCAGCAGTGATCTGTACAGAATGACAGAGACCGATATATGAAAGATCCGGCATTTCATCAAGAATTCCCCATGATAGCATTCCCATAGGATTTGTATAATTCAGAATATGCACATTCGGACAGATCTCCTGTATATCTCTGGTAATATCAATCATGACAGGTAGTGTTCTGAGACAACGCATGATCCCACCGGGAGTCAGCGTATCTCCGATGCATTGATCAATACCGTATTTCTTCGGAATATCTATCTCCATCCGTATAGGTTCATATCCCCCAACCAGTATGCTGATAATGACAAAGTCCGCATTTTTTAGCGCTTTTCTTCTATCTGGTATAGCTGATACGGATGCATGAGAATAATCTCCTTCCGCGAAGATTCTCTTAATAATTTTTTCCGCATAATTCAATCTGTCCTTATCTATATCCACTAGGGTAAAATGGCTGTTTTCCAGCTCAGGATAGGTAAGAATATCCGCGGTCAATCTGCTGGAAAATACAAGACTTCCTGCACCGATAATTACAATATTAGCCATATTTACCTCCATATAATATTTAGTATTCGAGGTTTTTTTGAAATTACCTATTCATTAGAATAATAGATCTCATAGATGATATATAGAACTATTTATTTATTTTTTTTATTTAGTAATATTTTTTCACTATCTACTTAATAAAAGTGCGCATCGACGATTCTTTAAAAAAATAAAGACCTATTAGTCCGGATATCTCACTAGAATAAAAAAAGGGTCCCCTTATGTTATTGTATTACCGACAAAAGAAATACGTAACATAAGGAAAAGAACCCTTTTTTCTATACCCCTGTTGAGAAGTCCGGGTTAACTTCAAGAAGATTGGGGAATGTGGTTTAAAATTCTATCAACATTTTTCCGGGATAGTCCAACTTCTCAGTAAGTAAGACATTCCGGCAGAACTCCGATGAGCCATCAGACCACAAACTGTCAGACGTCGGAAAAACATATATACATAAGGAGCTGTCTCGAGGAGCCTGCTGCTTTTTCAATGCTCCTCTTACCTCGAACTCAAATTACTCCTCGATTAGATCAATCCTGTCCTCCAGATTGGGAACCAGACACAGGAATTCAAAGGGTTCGTCGCCGACAGTCTTATACCAATGGGGCTCACCGGCGGGTATCAAGACAACTTGACCCTTCTTTACGGTATACACCTTGTCACCGGAACCTACTTCCGCCTCTCCGTTCAGGATCAGCTGTTCATGTTCCACTGTATTGGTATGTTTCGGCATGAAACCACCGGGCTCGATAATGAAACGACGCATGGCAAAGTGAGGACCTTCATCCGGTCCGATCAGTACCTGTTTGTAGGTGCTCTCTCCGACGCCGACTTTTTCTTTTGGGATGTCCTGTATAGTCTTTATAATCATTCGATGGTCTCCTGGGTACTGAGTTTACCTCATAATACGTTATCAGTTGGCAGAGAACATTCATATCCACGCCGCCGAAGTCTGAAGAAGAACTGCAGATATGCTCGCTCAGGGATGTTGAGTTGAAAACAACCTTGTTGATATCACTATACTGAGGTAATTTCAAAAATCGAGCATTTTTGAAATTACCAAGACCTTTAGAATACATAATTTATTATATAATAATAAATTATGTATTCGACCCCATGACGAGGTTCTTACAAAATGGTAATTTTGAAAGAACCTCTACTGAATATCCTTATAAGATATTCGCTATCAGCGTATATCTTATCGGCTATGAGCTTGTGGTCATTTACCAACCCCTCACCCATCATATTTCAATATGCAGGGCTGGCAGGTGCAGGATATCATCGCAGGTAACATCAGACGGGTCCGAAAGGAAATGGGACTTACCCAGGCGGAACTGGCAGAAAGGGTAAGTATCAGCTCGGGGTATATGTGCGACATTGAGCGTTCCAGACGGTGGCCCAGCGCCGACAACCTGGCAAAACTGGCGGAAGAATTGAAATTGGACCCATTCCAGCTTTTTCTTCCCACAGAAGACTCGCCCTACTTCGACCGACACCGAACTCTGACTTCTTTTTCCAGACAGGTAAAGGAAGCCTTCGATGAAAAGATGTCGGAAGTCTTCGACAGCATGATGAAACCCTACGGCCCGTTGAGAAAGGATGATAAATCATCCGATGACGGCAAGTAATCCGACTTTTGGAAATCGCCTTTCGCCCAGCTTTCGCTGACATCAATTGATAATTGTCTGAAAGTCTGAAGTCCATATTATTAGGGATTCCTATATTAATACTCAATAGCTAATATTATCTTGAAATACACCCCTCACTCGCATATCATTCTGAATAGATATTTTTAAAGAGGCTCATATGACCAGGGACCAACTCCGGGTAGGTGATGAAACCTACGAGTATTACAGCATCGGCCGTTATGCCGACTTGGAGGGTCTGGATATCACGAGCCTTCCCGTTTCACTTAAGATTCTTCTTGAAAACCTGTTACGTAATCTGGAATCCGATGCCGTCACAGCAGATGACGTCAAAGCACTGGCATCGTGGAAATCAGATGATATTCCCGGGAAAGATATCGCCTATCATCCTGCACGTGTGATTATGCAGGATTTCACCGGAGTCCCGGCTGTTGTCGATCTGGCGGCGATGCGGGACGCTCTGACAGATGCCGGCGGCGACGGATCAAAAATCAATCCGCAGGTTCCTGTTGATCTTGTCATCGATCATTCGGTGATGGTGGATTATTTCGGAACTTCCGATGCTTTCGACCTCAATGTCATGCTGGAATTCAAAAGAAATCGGGAGCGATACCGCTTTCTGAAATGGGGTCAGGGAGCATTCGACAATTTCCGGGTGGTACCCCCGGGAACCGGTATTATCCACCAGGTGAACCTTGAATACCTGGCCAAGGTAGTCTGGACAAGAGAAGAAGACGGTTCGAAAATTGTCTATCCCGACACCGTCGTCGGAACGGACAGTCACACGACGATGATAAACGGCCTGGGTGTACTGGGCTGGGGAGTCGGAGGTATCGAAGCCGAAGCGGCCATGCTGGGACAGCCGGTTACCATGCTCATCCCCGAAGTCGTGGGGTTCCGACTGGACGGTGAACTGCCGGTGGAATGCACCGCCACGGATTTGGTCCTCAGGGTAGTAAAGATGCTTCGGGCCGAAGGAGTGGTGGGAAAATTCGTCGAATTCTTCGGTCCGGGACTCAATTCACTATCCCTCGCCGACCGGGCTACCATCAGTAATATGGCTCCCGAATATGGAGCCACCTGCGGCATTTTTCCAATCGATGATGAACTGTTGTCCTATCTTCGCCTCACCGGCCGGGAAGAGGGACATATTAATCTTGTTGAAGCCTATACCAAAGCTCAGGGCTTGTGGCGGGATGATGAGAATCCTGCCGACTACAGCGACACTCTTGTTCTTGACATGAAAGATGTGGTTCCGGCCATGGCTGGTCCCCGCCGTCCCCAGGATCTGATTCCCCTGCCTGAAATCCCTGCGAATTTCCGAAGTTCACTCAAAAACGTTTATGGTATCGAGGGCCCTAAGGCGAAAGCTTCCGCCCCGGTAGACGGTATGGATCACGAACTGACCCACGGGGATGTGGCCATCGCGTCCATTACCAGCTGCACCAACACGTCCAACCCGGCGGTACTGGTGGCTGCCGGTCTGGTGGCCGGGAAAGCCCTGGAGAGAGGGATCAAGTCGAAACCCTGGGTGAAGACGTCATTTGCCCCGGGGAGCCAGGTTGTTACCGCCTATCTGGAGAAAGCCGGTTTATCGAAGGATCTCGATGCTCAAGGATTCCAGTTGATCGGTTACGGCTGCGCCACATGCATCGGTAATTCCGGTCCACTGCCCCCCTCGGTGAAAAAGGCCATTGATGACGCCGATCTGGTAACGGTCAATGTCCTTTCCGGCAATCGAAACTTCGAAGGCCGGGTGAGTCCTGATTCCAAAGCCAGTTATCTGGCCTCCCCTCCCCTGGTTGTCGCCTACGCATTGGCCGGTACGGTTCTTATCGATTTCGAAAACGATCCAATCGGTAAAGACGTCGCCGGTAATCCCGTATTTCTGAGTGATATCTGGCCGACTCCCGAAGAAATCGATGCGGCCCTTGGAGCCCACGTGACTCCGGAACTGTTCCGGAAAACCTATGCCGATGTCTTCACCGGTCCGAAACAATGGCAGGAACTGGATGCCCCGACCGGAGAACGTTACGACTGGCAGCCTGATAGTACCTACATTCGCAGACCACCTTTCTTCGACAGTTTTGTCGAATCAGGGAAAACCATGGCAGATATCCATGATGCACGCTGTCTGGCCATACTTCCGGATTCAACAACAACCGACCACATATCTCCTGCAGGTACCATTCCCATCGACGGTCCGGCAGGATTGTATCTTAAGTCCCACGGTGTGAATCATGAGGATTTCAACTCCTTCGGCAGCCGCCGTGGTAATCATGAAGTCATGATGCGGGGCACTTTCGCCAATATCAGAATCAAGAATGCCATGGTCGCCGGAATCGAGGGTGGATATACTAAGGACCCTGAGGACGAGACGGTGAGCATTTTCGATGCCGCCATGGCCTGGGGTAAAAAAAATGTGCCGCTGGTGGTACTGGCCGGTAAGGAATATGGCACAGGTTCGTCCCGGGACTGGGCGGGAAAAGGCCCAATGCTTCAAGGCGTAAAAGTTGTCATTGCAGAGAGTTACGAACGGATCCATCGATCCAATCTTATCGGTATGGGTGTCTTGCCGCTGGAATTCGCTAACGGTGGTTCCGCAGACTTTCATGGTCTGGACGGTTACGAAGAATACACAATAACCGGTCTGGATAAACTGAAGCCTCGTGATCGTTTGACTGTCGCTGTAAAATCGGCCGACGGATCAGCGAAAGAGATACCTGTCCTCTGCCGTATCGATACAGCGATGGAAATGGATTACTGGAGAAGCGGCGGTATTCTCACCTATATGCTGAGGAAACTTCGGAACTGATTATTAAGGAGACATGATGCGATTCGATTACAATATTCAATATCGACATTTACAGGAATGAAGGCGGAACCGACTCATGAAAATCCATGAATACCAGGCACGGGACCTGTTCAGGCAGTACGGCATCCCGGTGAACGACTACAAACTGGTAAGAACACCTGAGGAAGCGAGAAGTGCTTCCGAGGGATGGAAGCAGGTGGTCGTCAAGGCTCAGGTACTCACCGGGGGTCGGGGCAAGGCCGGAGGGGTTAAGCTCGCCGACAATGCCTTGGAAGTCGAAACCAAGGCGGCTAAGATCCTGGGGATGGACATCAAGGGCTACACAGTTGAGAAGATTCTAGTCTGTGACGCCGCTCCTATAGCCAAAGAACATTACCTCGGCATGGTGCTGGATCGCTCCAGGCAGGGCATCACTCTGATGCTCACAGATCAGGGAGGTGTCGACATCGAGGAATTGGCGGTAAAAGATCCCGATGCCATCCACAAGATGACTCTCTACCCTCACCTGCCTATTGATGAAAAAGCTCTGGAGGCATTTCTCGGTAAAGCCATTCCCGGCGATTCCCAGCGAAAACAGGCTCTGGATGCCACCGAGGCTCTCTTCACACTGTTCCTGGCTACCGATGCCTCACTGGCGGAAATCAATCCCTACGCCCTGACTCCCGACGGAGAGATGATAGCTTTGGACGGGAAGATGAATTTTGATGACAGCGCCCTGTTCAAGCATCCTGAAATCGCCGCTTTAAAGAATCTCGAGGAAGACAGTGCCGACGAGTTTGAAGCCCGGGAAAAGAATCTGAGTTTCGTCAGTCTCGACGGGGACATCGGATGCGTGGTGAACGGCGCCGGTCTGGCCATGGCTACCCTGGACCTCATCAAACATTACGGCGGGAATCCGGCCAATTTCCTGGATGTAGGCGGCAGTTCCAATCCCCAGAAGGTAGCTGACGCGCTGAATATCATTCTACGGAATCCGAAAGTGAAGGCCATTCTCATTAATATCTTCGGGGGAATCACCCGATGCGATGACATTGCCAACGGCTTGCTGATGGCCCGGGAACAGCTGGACATAAATGTTCCGATGGTTATCAGGCTGGTAGGAACCAATCAGAAAGAGGGTCGTGCCATACTGGAAAGCGCCGGTTTGAAGGCCGGTGACGACCTGGATGATGCTGTGAAATCTGTAATCGCCGTCGCCGGAGGTTCCGCATGAGTATACTGATCGATGAAAACACCAGGGTGATCGTTCAGGGAGCCACCGGACGGGACGGCTCCTTCCACTTACGCAGCATGAAGACTGACGGCACGAAAATTGTCGCCGGAGTAACACCGGGAAAGGGGGGAGCCGATGTGGATGGTATTCCCGTCTTCAACAGCGTTGCCGAAGCTGAAAACGCAGGCGACGCCGATGCCAGCGTCATTTTCGTCCCGGCTAAGTTCGCTTCAGAAGCGATGAAAGAAGCCTCTGACGCCGGTATTCCCCTCATCATCTGTATTACCGAAGGCGTGCCGGTCCTCGACATGGTGGAAATCTACCACCTGGTACGCTCCCGAGGTCAGGTTCTCATAGGACCCAACTCTCCGGGACTCATCTGTCCGGGAAAATGCAAAATCGGTATCATGCCGGCATCCATTCACAAGCCGGGCAAAGTCGGTGTCATCAGCCGATCGGGCACCCTCACCTATGAAGTCGTTCATGCCCTCACTCAGGCGGGGCTGGGTCAGTCCACATGCATCGGTATCGGTGGAGACTCCATCATCGGAACCGGCTACCTCGACCTCCTGGAACGATTCGAAGCCGACGAGGGTACCGACGCCGTCGTACTTATTGGTGAAATCGGTGGTGATACGGAGGAGCGGGCCGCCGAGTTCATCAGGGCATCGATGCTGACTCCCGTGGTGGCTTTTATTTCCGGTCGATCCGCCCCGGAAGGCAAGAGAATGGGGCATGCCGGTGCGATTATCTCCGGCGGTCAGGGAACAGCAGAGGCAAAGGTGGCCGCTTTCAAAGCTGTCGGCGTTCCAGTTGCTGACACTCCCAATGCGATACCGGCGCTGATAGCGAACAGACGTGCGTGAGATGCTGTCCGGAACCAGTATTTTGATGACCTCTGGCGCTACTCACATTATTCTGTACGCTAATAAAGAGTGCTGGGTTGAGGGAGCCTCCCACGAACCTGCATCGTCATAATCGGCATTCAAGGAGATAAAAAATGGGCTATAGAACAGAATCAGACTCAATGGGAGTAGTATCCCTGCCGGATGAATCGTGGTACGGCGCCCAAACCCAGCGGGCGGTTGAGAACTTCGGTGTCTCCCCATTCACCTTGCCCATATCCTTTCTCAAGGCCCTGGCTCTGATAAAGAAGGCTGCTGCAGTCACCAACAGAAATTTGGGTGGAATTGATGCCGGGCTTGCCGATGCCATAGCCGACGCCGCCGACGAAGTCATCGCAGGAAAACTGAATGATGAGTTTCCCGTAGACATCTTTCAGACCGGAAGCGGTACCAGCACCAACATGAACATGAACGAAGTGCTGGCCAACCGGGCCAATGTCGCCCTTGGGGGAGAAAAGGGAACCCGCTCCCCGGTGCATCCCAATGATCACGTCAATAAAGGTCAGTCCTCCAACGATGTCATACCTACAGCACTGCATATTGCCAACCGAACAGCTGCAGAAGTGTTAATTGAGGATCTGACAGTTCTCGAGACCGCTCTTGCTGTAAAGGAAAAGGAATTCGCCGATGTCATAAAGCTGGGACGTACCCATCTCCAGGATGCGGTTCCAATGACCCTCGGTCAGGAATTCGGCGCCTTCCGGGAACAGGTGAGCAAGGGTATACGTCGTATTTCCATCACATTCACCAACCTCGAAGAATTAGCTCTCGGCGGAACCGCCATCGGCTCAGGTTTGAACTGTCCTGAAGGTTTCGCAGAAGGTGCCATATCCTATATATGCGATGCAACGAAAATTCCGTTTGTGGGAGCACCAAGTCGATTCGAGGCCATTGCCTGTCGGGATACCCAGGTGGAACTGATGGGGGCCGTGAACACAGTCGCAGTCTCCCTCGGAAAAATAGCGGACGATCTCAGGCTGCTTTCTTCAGGTCCTCGAGCAGGTCTGGGAGAAATCATCATTCCCGCCCTCCAGCCGGGCAGTTCAATCATGCCCGGAAAGGTGAATCCGGTTTTGCCGGAAATGATGATACAGGCCGCCGCTTTCGCCCGTGGCCAGGCTCTTTCGGTGAGCATCGGCGGAACGAACGGCCCACTGCAATTGAACATGATGCATCCGATGATCGCCTGGTGTTCATTGAGGGCGATTGAAGTCCTGGGCGCCGCCGCCCGTGCCCTGGGAGAGCGCTGTATCGCCGGTATAAAGGCCGATGAGAAACGCGCCGGCGACTGGATCGAACAGTCCCTGGCCCTGGTAACCCCATTGGCCTTGAAGATCGGCTACGACAAAGCCGCCGAACTGGCTCATGAAGCCTATGTGTCCGGTAAAACGGTCAGAGAAGTGGTGAAGGATACCGGTATACTTCCTGATAAAGACGTGGACCGGCTTCTGGATCCCGGTTCAATGATTCGATAGCATTTACTTGCATTAAGTTTGAATCGGCTCAAAATATTCCATAGACTTTATGCCGGAGACCTCAGGGGGAAAGAATAATGACCCGTTACGTATGTGATGTCTGCGGCTACATTTACGATCCTTCGGAAGAGGATCCGGAGTTTCAGGTTGTAACCGAAACTCCCTGGGAACAGCTACCTGAAAACTGGATTTGTCCGGTTTGCGGCGCACCGAAGGAACATTTTACACCTCTGGAGGACTAAAAAGACCTTTTTGGTAATTCTCTCTATATAGAGGTAATTTCAAAAATCGAGCATTTTTGAAATTACCCAGACCTTTAGAATACTTAATTTATTATATAATAATAAATTAAGTATTCGACCCCATAACGAGGTTCTTGCAAAATGGTAATTTTGAAAGAACCTCTATATATATTCCGACCGTGAGCCCGATGATGAATTTAAACAATACTTTACATAATGACTTATTTGCGTTCAGAGTAAGGATTAAAGCATGAAATTATCTGAATTCCAGGACTATTGCATAAATTTCAAGGGGACTTCTGAAGGGTTTCCTTTTGATGAAACAACACTGGTCTATAAAGTTAAAGGTAAAATGTTTGCCCTTACCAATTTTGAGACATTTGAATTGGTAAGTGTAAAATGTGATCCAGAGGATGCCCTTGCTATTCGGGAGAAGTATGAGTCAGTTCTCCCGGGTTATTATTTAAACAAGAACCATTGGAACAGCATTAAAATGGATGGTAAAATTCCCGATGAGCAGCTTAAAGAGTGGATTAAAGACTCATATGCTCTGGTTGTAAAGGGATTACCTAAAAAAGTACAAGCTGAGCTATTGGAATAATAGCATTCCCAGAGACCTGAAAAAGCTTTTAACGTCATGGGATGGCCTTTTTCTTTTAAACCTCGAATAATAACTTTATGACTGGATACCTGCAGGTATACACCGGCGACGGTAAGGGCAAGTCCACTGCCGCATTCGGATTGGCACTCCGGGCCAGGGGAGCAGGGCTCAATGTACAGCTGATTCAATTTATTAAGAACAAGGCCTATCCGGAAATCGCCATGCTGGAAGGCATGGGGGTGGCAGTCCGCCAGTTCGGGAGGGGCTTATTATTCGGCCGTCCTCCCGGAGAAGAGGATTTCGCCGCCGCACGGGAAGGCCTGGCCGCCGTTGAGAATGCTTTCGAAACCACAGAAACCGATGTACTGATCCTCGACGAAATCAATGTTGCCCTGGAGCTGGGACTGGTGGAGGAAGAGGCTTTTCTCACTCTCATGGACAAACGACCCGCGGGTATGGAAGTGATTTGCACCGGCCGCCGGGCCCCGGAGTTTCTCCTGGAATTGGCGGACCTGGTGACTGAGATGCGGGCTGTGAAGCATTACTTCCAGGCCGGAGTTCCGGCAAGAACGGGTATCGAGAAGTAAAGGCGTCATTACCTCACTCCGTACTGTCGGGTATCACCATCTGCCGCTTCCCCCCGAAATCGAAAAACGCCGTCCTGACTCCGAACATTTTCTCCAGGGTATTCTCGATAAGGGACTCCTCCAGCGGTCCCTCTGCAATCAGCCGGCCGTCTTTCATCAACAGGGCTGAATCGCACCAGCTCAAGGCGGCATTGATGTCATGCAATGCGGCGATCACCAGAACCCCGGTTTCACGAGCCCGATCCCTGAGTGCGGTCATGAATAAAATCTGAAATCTCAGATCCAGGTTGTTCAGTGGTTCGTCAAGAAGCAGCAGAGGTGTATCCTGGGCAAAGGCCCGTGCCAGAACCGCTTTCTGACGTTCTCCGCCGCTCACGTCCGAAAGGGACCGGAAAGCCAGGGAACTGAGGCCGAAACGATCGAGTATGCCGCTGACGATGCAGTGGTCTTCTTCACCTTCTTTCCAGCGAAACCAGGGCTTCCGTCCCAGGAGAACGTAGTCATAGAGCACCATGGCCGGATCAAATCGGGGGTGCTGGGGCACCAGAGCCCGATGCCGGGCCTGCTCCTCCCGGGACCACTCGGATACCGCCCGGTCGCCCCAGGAGACACCTGGAACGTTACGCAAACCCGCCAGGCAGGAAAGCAATGTGGACTTCCCTGAACCGTTTTCTCCCATCAGGGCTACCAGAAGGCCCTCCCCGCAGCGGAAAGACAGGTTTTTAAGTATGGGAATTGTACCGTATGCGAAAGACAGGTTCTCTACTGTAGTCATCAGGGAGCCCTCCTGATCTTTCGTCGGCTCATCAGTATGGACACCAGAAAGGGCACTCCGAGGAAGGACGTAATGATACCGATGGGCAGCTCCGTGTTCCCCAGCAGTGTTCGGGCCAGAGTGTCGGAAACCATGAGGAAAAACGCCCCTGTCAGAGCCGATGCCGGGAACAGCAGGCGGTGATCGCTTCCCAGAAGCAGGCGCGCCATGTGAGGAGCCGCCAGGCCGATGAAGCCGATAACCCCTGTGAAGCTGACGATGATGGCGGTAACCAGGGTGACGGTGACGATGACGGCGAAGCGGATGAACCGGGGATTCACACCCAGGCTCCGGGCCGCGTCTTCTCCGGAAGAGAGAATGTTCAGCTGCCAGGAGAGGGAGTAAAGAACCGGTACGGCCGCCATGGATAACAGGGTTACAATGAGAGCTCTGGACCAGGTAGTGGAACTCAGGGAACCCATGAGCCAGAAAACGATTTTCGCCAGTTGATCGTGGGAAGCCAGGTACTGAAGTAAGGATGTACCTGCCGAGAAGATGTACATTACAGCGATACCCGCCAGGATAAGGCCCTCGGCCCGCATTCGTCCCTTCCTGGCGAAGAACATCACCATCGTCAGCGATGCCAATGATGCCGAGAACGCCGCCGGAATGATGAGGCCCGGGACGTCAAAGATGATAGCCAGGGAAGCACCGAAGGCACTGGCCGCCGAGATTCCCAGTGTGTAAGGGCTCACCAGGGGGTTCCTCATAATACCCTGCATGGCGGTGCCGCTTATGGACAGGCTCATCCCGGCGAACAGTGCCATCACGATACGTGGGAGCCGGATATCCCAGACTACCGAGAATTTACCCAGGGAAAGCGACTCCGGACGACACCCCGAAAGACCGGCTTTCAGGGAATCCCAAACCTCGCCGAGACTGAGACGGGCAGAGCCGATACTCACCGAAACCAGGGCTAAAACGGCAAGAACCAGGGTCGCAGCCGTCAGAATGGTTCGCCGGATCCGGGCCCGGCGAATCAGTGATTCCCGGATATCAGCGAGGCGGATAGACATACGTCTCGCGTATTCTCTCCCACTCTTCCGCTCCGTAGAGAGAGCTGATGAGAGACCTGTAAATTTCATC
>JAUVIY010000138.1 GCA_030592625.1 Spirochaeta sp.
GTCTCCACAAGATCAGCAGAGAAGAGGATTATGCCCTGACCCCTGAGCGATTCCGAAGGCTTCTCCGATACATCAACGACAATGGCTGGTATCTCGTCTCGGATCTTCAATACCTTGAGGGTGATTTTTCCCGGGTACCTACGGGATTAAAACCGATTGTCATGGGTTCGGACGATGGCTCTCATGGAACTCTGATTTATCAGACCCGTGGAGACCGGCTCAATGGCTCTGTTAAAAGGCTGTTCGGTAAACCTATCATAGACCGGGACTCCATGGTTGCCATTCTTGAAAGACATGTGAAAGAGGAAAACGGCCGAATCAATTTCACTTTCTACATCTCTTTTGACGCCATTCCGTTCCGTCAGCTTGATGGATATGAAAATCCCGGATTCCCGTATCGGGGCATTCCCGTCATCGCGGAAAAAATCCGGTATCTCGATAAGAACTTCATTCTCGGTATTCATTCCATGAGCCATACATATGTTCACGATATAGGCGCTGCAGCCTTTGCCGAGGAAATCATAACTGCGTGGGAACTCATTGATGAATATGCCGGTGGGATGGCGACAAGCATTCACACCATGGCATTCCCCTATGGCATCAGACCTCTGACTCCTGCCGTACGGGATGCTCTTACTTCTCTGAATCGGAACGGAAAGTATCTTGCCGGTGCGTTCGACTTTGATAATAAACTGGCACCACCACCGGGAAATCCGGGAGACACTTTCGACGTTTCTCGGTTCAATGTGGACAATAAAAACTGGGACAGACTGATGAGAACCTTGGATGGAGCGAATGCCGTGAGCACCCGCCGTGAAATTGTGTGGGAAGTCGAGACAAAGAGGCTACCGAGAAGCCGATATTCCCTGGGTGCCGCTCCTTCCGACGAGGTATGGGTCTTAGTCCGGGGGCAGCCCGATGACCTGGCAGCCGACCAATCCGCCGTGTCAATCCAGCCCGAGGGATAGTTTCAATTATTCAGTTTCTCCGCGTGAGAGCGGCCGGCCGGATCAGACTGCGATGAAGAGGGCCATTCGTCAAGCACGAGTACGTGGTTCCTCACGACCCTCTTCTCTCCGCCTGAGTGCGGTCGGTCGGATCAGACTGCGATGAAGAGGGCCGTTCGTCAAACACGAGTACATGGTTCCTCACGACCCTCTTCTCTCCGCCTGATCCGACCGGCCTTGAATTTGAGTGAAGAGGTTGAATCTATGAACTATTCCTCCGTTAGAGTCCCGCCGGTCGATCGCTGCAGCCCGACTGTCCTGTCTGAACATCCTGAGCGGTTCCAAGGGTATTCCGAAGCAGGCGGAGTGAAGGGTGCCGTGAGGAACCGGTGCTTTAGCTCCGCATGACGAGCGGTACCCTTCAACGCAGTCTGCTTCGGAATACCCGTGTCACCTATCGACATTGAAAGGCAGGCCAGTGACAATACCCTCATGGAAAAACTGCGGGCCAAGAAAGCTTTCATCTGCGATATGGACGGTGTCATCTATCATGGGAATCAGCTGCTTCCCGGCGTGGAGGAATTCGTCAACTGGCTGAAAATGGAAGACAAGGAATATCTGTTCCTGACCAATAACTCGGCGTATTCACCTCGGGAGCTCAGAGAAAAACTCTTGAGGATGGGATTGGATCTTCCAGTTGAGCATTTCTACACAAGTGCATTGTCCACAGCACAGTTTCTTGCCGAACAGAAACCTGAAGGCAGTGCCTATGTCATCGGTGAGGCCGGCATCATCAACGCCCTCTATGAAGCCGGGTACTCGATGAACGATATCAATCCCGACTATGTCGTCATCTCTGAAACTAAAACATACAATTATGAAACCCTGGTGAAGGCTATCAGTCTCGTACGTAACGGGGCCAAACTCATCGGCAGTAATCCTGATCTCACCGGACCTGTTGAAGGTGGAATTGTACCGGGTACCGGCTCCCTGGTGGCACCGGTCGAGTTGTCGACAGGTAAAAAGGCCTATTTTCTCGGTAAACCCAATCCCCTGATGATGCGAAACGCCATAAGCCTCATTGGCGTAAAGCGGGAAGATACGGTAATTGTCGGGGACCGGATGGACACGGATATCGTAGCCGGCGTTGAATCAAAGATCGATACGGTTCTCGTTCTCAGCGGTGTCACCGATAAATTCGAGATAGAGACTTTCGCATATCGTCCCACTTATACGCTTGATGGTGTCGGAGATATACCCGGATAAACCGTTGTTCTTCAGTTAAAGAATCGCGAGAATTTCCGCCGCATGCTCGGCGGGCTTCACTTTGGGAAAGACCTTGATGACGGTTCCGTTGCCGTTGATGATGAATGTGGAGCGGATCAGGCCTTCAAATACCTTTCCGTAGTTTTTCTTCATTCCCCAGGCGCCGAATCCTTTAATCACTTCTTTTTCCGGGTCACTGAGCAGATGGAACGGCAAATCGAATTTCTCCTTGAACTTGGCATGGCTTTTCACCGAATCGGCACTGATGCCCAGAACGACGGCCCCCTTGGCCAGTATGTCGTCATAAACATCCCGTAAACCGCAGGCTTCTTTGGTGCAGCCCGGCGTGTTGTCCCTGGGATAGAAGTACACTACAACCGTTTTTCCGGAGAAATCGGTGAGGGATATCGATTCGTTTTCCGCATTCTTGAGTGTAAAAGCCGGAGCCTTGTCGCCTTCTTTGAGCATTGCTGACCTCCTGACGGCCTTGAGTTTTATATTTCCAAAAATAATGAGAGTCGGCAGCTTGAATCAAGCAGTTTGGATTTTTCAGCTGTCTATTGAGATACATGGGGGAAGGGGATAGTGTGATTATGATGCTCTTTCAATCACTCCGAAAAAACCGGATTCGCACAGTTCTGCTGTTGACACTACTTTCCGGGGCATCTTTATCGGCAGCCGACGCGCCTGAGCGGGGTTGGACCATCGGGCCTTCTTTGGGAGTGCATTGGGGAACCGCTTATGAGATTGTCTACGATACCAGCGGAGTCGAAAATCAAAATGAATATCTCAGTCTGCTCATCTGGGATCTTCAGCCGGCGGTTACCGTGGGTTTTGAATCCCGTTGGGAGTCGGGGAAAAAGAACAGCCTGGATCTGAAATTGCGATCCGCCGTACCGGGGATGCCGGTGAGTGAAATGAATGATTTCGATTGGGTGTATACCGATATGGACTGGAGTCACTGGTCGGTCAGTGACGTGAATCTGCGATGGGGATTTATTCTTGATGCCGTTCATGACTGGCGGATTATTCATAGAGGCCCTTTCGACTTGAAAATCGGGGTGGGTTATCACCTGGACTGGTGGGCCTGGCGGGATACGGTGAAGGATTCGGTTTATTCAACAACATATACAACAAAAACCTATCCTAAACTCTTTGATCCTTCGCATCCTACCCAGCCAGACGGTTTCCGAGATCAATTGGACGCCGTCGCAACCGGTGTCAACGCTATCAACTACGATGTAGCCTACCATGTTCCCCTCGTATCGCTTACCGTCGGTTTGAATCTGAACACGTTTTTCCTGAACGCCAACGGCCGGATCGGCCCGGTTCTGGCTTTTTCTCACGATCATCATTTACTTCGATATGATTACGGACCAGACGGCGCACATTTCTATGACTCGGCCACCGGCGGGCCATGGATCGATGCGACTCTTGAAACAGGTTTCCGAACTTCGGGACGTTTCTCGTTTACCGTAAGAGGGGAGTATGCCTGGCTGAAGGAAACCCGGGGTGACACCGTGGTTGTGCCCACCGATGGATCCCCTCCGGGAATCGCCAAAGATGCCGCCGGATTCTCATTTCGCCGTATCGGTGTCACGGTTCTCTTCTCCTGGACGCTCGGCACCTCTTGACAGAAATCCCCAAGATACCGATATTCCTTTTAGGCATTGACGGAGAAGAGTAAATCGTTCTTCGGATCGACAGAGAAGCCGCCCCAGGCTGGAAGGCGGCGGTCCGGACCGATCGAAAACCCCTCCCGAGCCGCCTCCCGAAATCCCATCCGCAGGATGGGAGAATAGACGGGGCCGTATCCCCACGACACGGGGCGATGAGCGCACGCCGGCAGAGGAACGCCGCCGACGTGAAGTGGGGTGGTACCGCGGAAGGCTATAGGCCCTTCGTCCCTACGATTCGAGAAGAATCGGTGGGACAGGCGCCAGAGGTCATCCAAAAGAACCTTTGCCTGAATCCTCCGGTCCCGGAGGTACTTTGTTATGGGTGCAGAATTGAATTCGAAAGAGCAGAAAAAGCTCGAAAAGCTCGAAAAGATGCGTCACTCGATGGCGCATGTCATGGCTTCAGCTGTACTGAAGATGTTTCCTGAGGCGGAAATTGCCATCGGTCCGTCCATCGAGAACGGGTTCTATTACGATTTCGATTTACCGCGGAAGCTCACCCCGGAGGACTTGTCCACCATCGAAGGATATATGGCCGAGGTGATTAAAGAGGATCGTCCTTTCGAGAAGGAAGTGATTTCCCGATCCAAGGCTCTGGAGTTCTTCGCCGACCAACCCTACAAGGTGGAGCTGATACACGATTTGAGCGAGGATGAGGAGATTTCCCTGTACAAGATAGGGAACTTTGTTGACCTCTGCCGAGGACCCCATGTGGAATCCACCGGGCGATTGAATTCCCAGGGTTTCAAGCTTCTGAGCATTGCGGGAGCCTACTGGCGCGGGGACGAGAAACGGCCCATGCTTCAGCGGATTTACGGCACTGCCTGGGGCGATCCGAAAGCCCTCAAAGCCCATCTTGAGCATCTCGAAGAGTTGGAGAAACGGGATCATCGGCGCCTCGGTAAAGAACTGGATCTTTTCTCGCTCCAGGAACAGGCCGGACCCGGTCTGGTGTACTGGCACCCCAAGGGTGCCCGAATCCGCATTGCCATCGAGGATTTCTGGCGTCAGGAACATTACAAAAACGGCTATGAGATGGTGTTTACCCCTCATGTAGGAAAGAGCTGGCTCTGGGAGACTTCAGGGCATCTGGATTTCTATGCCGATGGTATGTACCCCAGCATGGTGATGGATAAGGCGAATTACTATGCCAAGCCCATGAACTGCCCCTTTCATGTGATGATTTACAATAACGGTAAGCATTCCTATCGGGATCTGCCCTACCGTTGGGCCGAGCTGGGTACCGTATACCGTTATGAACGTTCAGGTACCCTCCACGGCTTGCTCAGGGTTCGGGGATTCACCCAGGACGACGCCCATCTCATCTGTACGCCAGACCAGATGCAGGATGAGATTCGTGAAGTGCTGCGTTTCAGTCTCTTCATGCTGCGTTCTTTCGGTTTCGAGGAAATTGCGGCCTACCTCTCCACCATGCCGGAGAAAGCGGTGGGAGATCTTGACCGCTGGGAAGCCGCCCAGGAATCCCTGAAAGAAGTCATAGAGGCCGAAGGGCTGGAATACGAAATTGATGAGGGCGGCGGCGTGTTCTACGGTCCCAAGATCGACCTGAAGGTGAAGGATGCCCTGGGACGCTCCTGGCAGCTCTCCACCATTCAGTTCGATTTCAACCTGCCGGATCGCTTCGACATGACCTTCACCGATTACGACGGTGTGGAGAAGCGTCCCTATATGATCCATCGGGCCCTGCTCGGGAGCCTGGAGCGCTTCTTCGGAGTGTTGATTGAGCATTACGGCGGGGCTTTCCCGGTCTGGCTCTCACCGGTTCAGGCTGTAGTGATTCCTGTGGCTCCTACCTTCGATGACTACGCCGCCGAAGTGGCCAGAGAAATGAAACTCAAGGGCATCAGAGTGGATGCAGATTTGGACAAAGACCGGTTGAATGCTAAAATCCGGCTTCATCAGACCCGGAAGGTACCTTACATGCTGGTTGTCGGCAGCCGGGAAGCGGAGCAGCGGACGGTAAGTATACGGGTCCGAACCGGTGAGAAATCGGATCTGCCCCTGGATGAGGCGATTATAATGATTCAGAAGAAGATCGACGACAGGGAGATGCCCTAAGCGGCGTACGGGAGGCCGTCGGCCGTCGAGTGTCACGGTTTTGCATGGGCCTGTCCTGGCCATTCATTGCCTTCGGGGAAGGGTAGAGGGTTGAGAATTGGCTGAGAGTTTAGGTTTTTGTTGAAGGAACAAGGCTTTTTTATCAGCGATATTGGAATTTGTTCTGTGGTTAATCAGCGGCGGCTCTTCGGGGCCGCTATTTTTTTATATAAAATGTGTGCTTCCTCTTGACCTTTGCGATATACTGCATTAGTGTGGTAGTACACTACCTGAGGAGGTAAGATAATTATGGTTACAGTCAAGGACATGTCCTTTGGCTACAATGGAGGTAATCTGTTCGATGGGTTGAACCTGCAGATGGAGAAGGGCAACATTTACGGCCTTCTCGGCCTCAACGGGGCGGGTAAGACGACATTGCTTAAACTGCTCACAGGGCTTCTTTTTCCAGGCGATGGGGAAATACGGGTGATGGGGGAGATTCCGTCACATCGGTCTCCGGGGCTGTTGTCCCGGATATTCGTTCTGCCGGAGGAGCTCAATGTTCCGTCTATATCCGAAAAGGAATTCCTGCTTTCCCAGGCTCCGTTTTTTCCCGGATATAACCAGGATCAATTCGAGCGGTATCTTGGAGATTTCGACGTTCCCCGGAACAAGAAACTCAGCAAGTTATCCTATGGTCAGAAGAAAAAATTCCTCTTGTCATTCGGTTTGGCCTGCGGATCAGAGCTTCTGGTTCTCGATGAACCAACCAATGGACTGGATATTCCATCCAAGGGTCTCTTCAGGAGACTTGTAGCGGAGGCACTCACCGACGATAGGATTTTCGTGATTTCCACACATCAGGTGAGGGATGTGGATTCATTAATTGACCCCATCACTATTCTTCATGAGGGACGAGTCCTTTTCGAACACAGTATGGCCCAGGTGAACGACAGGCTTCATATGACCAGGTCGACAACCTCTCCTCAAGCTGAAGCCGAAGGGCTCATCTACAGCGAAGCTGCTGTCGGGGGATATTGGGCAGTCTGGAAAGGACCGGATCTGAACGGAGGCCCAATCGATCTGGAGATTCTGTTCAA
>JAUVIY010000202.1 GCA_030592625.1 Spirochaeta sp.
AACCATGGCTGAATACCTGGTGGCTACCGGTGTGAAGCAGTTCTCCATCAGTGAAACGCAGAAGTTCGGGCACGTCACATATTTCTGGAACGGTAACCGTACCGGTTATTTTGATGATTCCCTGGAGACCTATGTGGAGATACCCTCGGATATCGTTCCTTTCGAACAGCGTCCGGCGATGAAGTGTGCCGAGATAGCCGACAAGGTTATAGAAGTCATCGAAGAGGGTGAATTTGAGTTGATAAAACTCAATTTCCCCAATGGCGACATGGTGGGACATACCGGTGTCTTTCAGGCGGTACTGGCTTCCCTTGAAGTCATGGACCTGCAGATTGATCGAATTAAAAGGGCTGTTGAAAAGGCTGGCGGCATTCTCATTCTTACCGCCGATCATGGTAATTCGGATGATATGTTCGAGCATAACAAAAAGGGTGAAGTCGTCTATAAAGAGAACGGAAAGCCCAAGTCCAAAACATCCCATTCCCTGAATCCGGTTCCTTTTCTGCTCTTTGATCCATCATTCAACGGTGAGTATTCCGAGGATTTGAACAAGGGACTGGGAATCAGTTCTGTTTCGGCTACCTGCCTTAATCTGCTGGGTTTTCAGGCCCCGGAAGATTACGATAAGAGCATCATTAACTTTTCGTAAGTTTACGGATACGCCGGCGGCTTCGGCCGGCGGATCTTTTCAGAACTGTTTCAAAAAGAGATGCCAGCTCCTCTTTACTCAGGTGTTTTAGAAGCATTGATATCCGGGATACTGTATCACGATTGTCGATTTCAATCATTTTCAAAACCGAGTCGGCCCAGTCTGAAGCCGCCATGCATGAGAGAAATCGCTTTCTGGCTTTTCCATCCATTTTTGGCCAGGCGTCCAGAATTGATTCACCACAATAATAACCGGCATGTCTCATTATTTCAGTCAAGACAGTTTCATCGGTAAAACCATCAGCCAGGAGTTCGACTCCTACGACGTCAATACCTTCACTGAGCATTTCACCAGCTATCAACGGGCTGATAATTTCCAGGTTATCGAGTATGCAGCGTGCCAATGCAGCACCCCCGGCATCACGGATTCCGGAGAATACAGCTCCCCGACGATCCCCTTCAGGCTCATCCTTGAGGTATTCGGCCAGTTTCGGACACCCCTTTCCCGATGGAATCGAGGCTAGAGCAGATGCAGCGGCTCTTCGAACTCTATCGGTGCTGTCCATAAGCATTGGCGGCAGTTCGGATATGGCGTTTTCCGGATTAATTTCCGCCAGGGCCAGGGCCGCTGAACAACGGATGTCAGGGTCTTCCGAAGACAGCGCCTCCGAAAGGCGACCGGACCACCCCGACCAATGTCCCAGACGAGCCATATCGAACAGAATCCCGGCACTTACGTCACTCTCCGGCGGCGGATAGGCAATTTCAACGGCTTTTCTGAATCCCGGGTCTTCAATCGGAAGCTCGTTGATGCGCTTGTTTCGCTCTTCGTAATCAGTGTCCATCAGGCTGAGTACGGTTTTTTCAATTTCTCGCAGGGTTGAAGGAACCATATTATCACGGGTTTCCGGGGTATTGTCTGATTTGTTGAAACGTCGGACAAGATCGTCCCGTCCGGCTTGTCCCGCCAGATCTATCGCCTGTTCTCTATTGCTGTCGCTGATATCAATCTCTTCGAGATAATTGGCGACACCCAGTGCCGCCGCCTTTTTCAGAACTGCATCCCCGGAGCTCCCGCCCTTGTTAAAGAGGCGTTTGAGGGTTCCCCATCTCAGCAGGTTTCTACCGGCCCGGAATGCGGCTTCCTTATCTTTTGACAGCATAAGCGCTTCCGCCCTTTCTTCATCGATCCGTGTATGGCCCTCGAGGGCATCAAGGATGAGCATCCTGGAAAGAGGAGGAAGACCGTCGAAATCAATGGCATAGAGATCGGCGAATGATTCGGCCAGACGCTTTCCTGCAGATTGTCTGACCCGTGTATCGGGATCTTCCCTGATGAGTCTGATGAGCTGATTGTAGAGTCGGGTTCTATCGGTACCTGTTCCGGTGAAACGTGCGGCATCAGTCCTTATAATTGCAGATTTGTCTGAAAGTCCTTTTTGAAGAAGTGAATCTTCGGTTACGCCTGTTGTACTTTCCAGCAATATAAGCCGTGAGACCCGTCTCTTTGCTTCCTGAGGTGATTCGGCCAGGTTCCGGAGATCAGCATCAGGAAGATTCAATGCCAATGCGGTTTTTCTGATCCGTTGACCATCGGGATAGTCGCCGAGGTACCCGTCCAGCGCGATATATGCCGTATCTTCACCGGCAGACTGAAGGTAAACCTGGAAAGCCCGAGCCGGATGCCGGTTTTCAAGAACCGAATGAATGATATCTTTGGTACTGGGAATTGACATATCTTAATCCTGAGTTATTTTTTTAACAATATCGAGCCATCCGCCATAAAGTTTATTACGCCGTTCTTTACTCATCTGAGGCTTAAAAACCGTGTCTGTAACCGGTAGATTCTTCAGGTCGTCGATACCGCTCCACAATCCAACCCCGAGTCCGGCCATCAGTGCGGCTCCTAAAGCCGTTACTTCTACAGAAGAAGGTCGTTCTACGGAGATGCCAAGAAGATCGGCCTGGAAACGCATCAGAATATCACTGTTGGTGACACCGCCGTCTACTCGCATCCTTTTGAGTTCCCGGCCGGAATCGGCAATCATAACATTAATGACATCCCGGCTTCGATAAGCGATGGATTCAAGAAAGGCGCGGCATACATGGGCTTTTTTGCTGGCTCTTGTGAGACCGGTAAGGGCTCCCCTGGCTTCACTGCTCCACCATGGCGTTCCCAGGCCCTGATAGGCGGGAACAAGATATACTCCTCCTGTATCATCAACTTCTTCCGAAAGGCGGTCAATTTCCTGGACACTGTTTACCAGTCCCAGATCGTCCCGCAGCCACTGCAGCACCGCTCCGGCCATGAAAACACTGCCCTCAAGAGCATAGGTGAGTTTCCCCTCCATGCCCCAGGCGATGGTGGATAATAATCCGCCGGGAGAATCGATTGGTTTATCGCCGACGTTCATCAGCATGAAACAGCCTGTCCCGTAAGTGTTCTTCACATCTCCAGGCTCGAAAGCCCTGTGTCCGAAGAGGGCGGCATGCTGGTCACCGGCGATGCCGGTAATCGGAATGGAGCGGCCGAAGAGCACAGGGTCCGTCTCTCCAAAAAAACCGACCGAAGAACGAATCTCCGGTAGCATCAACCTGGGAATATCCAGAATCTTCAGGATTTCTTCATCCCATTCTCCGGTATCCAGGTTCATGAGCATGGTACGGGACGCGTTACTGACATCAGTGGCATGGATTTTACCGCCGGTGAGTTTCCATAAAAGCCAGGTGTCGATGGTTCCAAAGAGAATCTCACCCTTTCGAGCCCTGGCGGTCAGTTCAGGATTTTCATTGAGTTTCCAGCGAATCTTGGTACCGGAAAAATAGGGATCCAGCATCAGCCCGGTACGTTTACGGATGAAACTTTCATAACCGGCCTCTTTGAGTTTCCGGCAGATATCAGTGCTTCTACGGCACTGCCATACAATGGCGTGTCCGATGGGGTTACCGGTGTTTCGATCCCAGAGTACCGTAGTCTCTCTCTGATTGGTGATGCCGATGGCGGCAATGGAACCAGGACCATCATCGATTCTACCGATGGCCTCCCTGGCGACCGACAGCTGACTTTCCCAGATTTCTTCGGCATCATGCTCGACCCAAGATCCCCGGGGGGTGTACTGAGTGAATTCCTGTTGGGAGGATGAGATAATAGTGCCGCTCGTATTAAAAACAATGGCACGGGAGCTGGTAGTCCCCTGATCTAGTGCAAGTATGTGACGGTTCATAATTCCATTATCTGTTCAGAGAGGTATTTTTGTCGATATTTTTCTTCCCGGAAAATCACATGGATACTGTGGGTAAACATGCATATAATTATGAATATGACGAAAATGCCTGTTGTACCAGGTGTCTGGTGGGTTGAAATACCCGAAGTGGAACTCCGCATCCTCTGCGGAGCCCCAATGGACAGCATCAAACATCTTATGCGGCACGGTCTTGTAAAAAAAGTTGAGAAGGACGGTGTGTCCTTTGAGATCGGCCCGAATGCCATCCTTCTGTCTGATGTTGCGATTCAAAAAGGCCGATTCTGGAATCTTGCCGAGTTTCCGGTACTCCATATGCTTTACCGCCAGGGAATGGTGATTCCCGGGCATCCGGGCAATAACGGATCCAAACCAATACTGACAGGTCTCAAGGAACGAGCGGAAGCCGTTCTCGGCTACATCTACAGGGGCACCTACGGCCTCGTTACGAAAGATGAAATGCTTGAGGCCGGAATTCCGGAAAATAAACTCGAAGAACTCTGGCGACTCAAACTGAAATTTGCCGCCGGGGAAATCAAAACCCCCCATGGACTTGTGGACGTTAAACCGGTTACCGATGGAAAAGTCACACTTCCCGGAGCTGTCACCCTGATTCGGGAAGGTGAAAATCTTTACACTTTCAAAATCAAGAATCAGTCGCTGAAGGTGGACATGAATCTTCCTGAAGGAAAGGACTGGTCGGCATCCTATACCCTTAATCATCTTGATGTTAACGACGGTTATTTCTCCGTCATTCATATCGGAGAAGGAAACGGATGGGATCCGGATAAACCCTGCATGGGCAGTATTGTCACTTATCGGGGACGAAAATATCTGATTGATGCCGGACCGGGCATCGACTATTCCCTTGAAGTCCTGGGCATCGATATTGCGGAAATTCAGGGGTTATTCATCACTCATGCACATGACGACCACTTTGCCGGCCTGACTTCTCTGCTTCGAGGCGACAGGAAGGTGAACGTCTATGCTACAAGACCTGTTATGGCAACGGTTTGTTTCAAGTGCGCCGCACTGCTGGAACGGGAACCGGGATTCCTGGACGAGTTGGTTGACATTCACTATCTGGATGAAGATACCTGGAACGACATTGATGGCCTGGAAGTCCGGCCGACAATGTCTCCCCATCCATTGGAAACAACCATCATGTTCTTCCGAGCCTTATGGGAGGGGGGGTATAAGTCTTATGCACACCTCGCCGATATCATTTCCCGTAAAGTTCTGGAAGATTTTATTTCCCCGGACGGAATTTCGAAGGAGTTCAAGGATCGGGTATTCGCAGAATACAGCCGGCAGGCGGATA
>JAUVIY010000278.1 GCA_030592625.1 Spirochaeta sp.
GAATATATCATATTATGAATTTGCCTCCGCCGATATTGCCGGGGTGGAAGAGATGCCCAATCTGGTTACCGTGGAGGGGACGTCTGTAAAGATGTGTCGTATCTGGGTGAGAAAGGGGAGCATAGGGATAAGGTCTACGCCCTTTGTTGTCGAGGATACCACTCGTCAGTAGTCAGACTCATCTTCAATGGTTTCAAAAATATAGTTGTGCAGTAATGGGTACATAGCAACCCCTGGAAAGTTCCTGGCACCACAGATTATTCTTTGAGAAACTTATAAGGCAGCACCGAATCTTTCTGATCGCAGGTGATGTGGCAACGCTGGCAGAATGAAACCCCGCTGCAAGCAGCGGGGTTTCATTCAAAAGCATTTGTTAAAGAAAAGCCAGGCACTATTTTCACGTGCGCGTTATTTCAGCCACTCATTGACCCGGTCCGGATTCTCTTTGATCCAGCGCTTGGCGGATTCATAGGGTTCGGCCCCGTCGGCGTTCCAGCCCATTACCTGGCCGATCTCCGCCAGGTTCCAATGGAAGGTATCGAGGAATCGGTATACCTCCGGCATATCCTTGTCGAGGCCCTTGCGCACAATTGTCCTGATCTCCTCAGCACCACCGTAAATCCCCTTGGGGTCCTTGAGATATTTCAGGTCCCATCGGGCAAATTTCCAGTGGGGGGTCCATCCGGTCACCGCGACCCACTCCTTCTTCTTTATCTTGTTCTTCAGAACCGCAGTCATAATGGCCCCTGTGCCCTCCATCAGTTCAAACTTTGTCAGCCCATAATCCTTAATGACCTTCTCGGTTTTACTCATGATCCCCGCGCCGGGGTCGATACCGATGATCTTGCCATCGAATTTGTCGGCGACGCCATTCATCTCGGCGATGGAATCGATCGTGACATAGGTGGGAACTACCAGGCCGATTCCCGCGCCTTCACAGTTGGACCCCAGATCGACTACCTTGTCCTTCATCTTCGCCATGTAATGGGCGTGCGTAACCGGGAGCCAGGCCGTGGTCATACCGTCCACATCTCCGCTTCCAATGGCCTGCCACATGGCGGCCGCGCTCACGGGCGTGGTTTCAACCGTGTACCCCAGCTTTTCCTGCAACACCGCTTTTACCACATTGACACTGGCGGTCGCGCAGGACCACTCGACATAGGCCAGTTCAACCTCTCCCTTCGCCGCAGAGGCGTTGGAGAAAAAGCCCATAGTAAGAACCAGTGCCAGAATAATAACTGCTAAACCAATCTTCTTCATATCTTCCTCCTCTTTGTGTTAGTTTTCCTCAATAAACGGGTACGATCCTTTTTTCTCTCATGTATGGATCGCCTCTATCGCGTCTCGGTTTCCTCTTTCTTGTTGCCGATCCTCTGCATGATACGGTCGAAGATCATGGCAATAATGACAATGGCAATACCCGACTCAAATCCCCGGTCGGGCTGGAGCCGTTGAATCGCCTTCCACACCTCGCCGCCGAGACCCTTGGCGCCGATCATCGCGGCGATAACCACCATGGACAGCGCCAGCATGACGGTCTGATTGATACCGGCCATAATGGTGGGGGTTGCCATGGGAAGCTGAAGCTTGAACAACTTCTGGCTCTTGGTGCTTCCGAATGCGTCGGCAGCCTCGATTAACTCGACGGGCACCTGCCTGATCCCCAGGCAGGTCAGTCGGATTGCCGGCGGCATGGCAAAGATCACCGTCGAAAATATGGCGCCGACCGGACCGAGGCCGAACAGCGGAATAGCCGGGATAAGATAGACGAAGGCCGGCATCGTCTGCATTACATCCAGAATGGGCATGATAATCCGGTAGGCGGCCTGACTCAGTGCCGATACGATTCCCAGGGGCATGCCGATCAGTATCGCCATGAGGGTCGAGATGAAGACCAGGGCTATCGTGCTCATCGTCGGAGCCCACAGTCCCATGTTCCAGATCAGGGCCAGTCCGATAAGGGCAAACAGTGCGATACCCCTCCTCCTGCTCAAGTACCAGGCCAGGCCGGTAAAGATTAGAATGAGTGTCCACGGCGGGAAAAACATCATCGCCTTGACGAGGTATTTGATGCCGTTTTCCGTTACTTGGGAAAAGGCGATGGTGATAAACGAAAAATGTTCGGTAAAAAGATCAATCGACAACTCGATTACTCGACCGATCGGTATCCTAAGATGTTCCATTGTTGCTCACTCCTTCGGAAAGCGCTGCAAGCAGGGTTCCCTTGACGATGACCCCTTTCAATCTTCCCTCTGCATTCACGACGGCCACCGGGCTCGACTCCGCCAGAAGAGGGAACAGCTCGGACGCAGGCGTGTCGGGTAACACGGTGGTGATATCCGTCTGCAAAATGCCGGTCAGATCCTTCACCCCTTCTTTCAGTGCCTGCACGGCGTCATCTGCACTGACGAGCCCCTGAAGCCTGCTTTTGTGTTGAACAAAGATGCTCGATATGCCCGCCTGCTTCATCTTCCACAGGGCGGCCTTGGGCCCGTCATGGGCAAAACTGGCCACTTGTATCGGATTTTTCATCACGGTCTCGGCTGTGATCATCTTGGAAATATCGACATCTTCAACGAATTTTTCCACATATTCATCGGCCGGGTTCGTCAGGATATCCTCCGCAGCGCCTTCCTGGACGATCTTCCCGTCCTTCATGAGAATGATCCTGTCACCCAGCTTGAGGGCCTCATCGAGATCATGACTGATGAATATGATCGTCTTTTGCACCCTCTCCTGAAGATCCAGGAGTTCATCCTGCATGTCTCGTCTGATGAGAGGATCAAGGGCGCTGAAGGCCTCGTCCATCAGCATGATATCCGGGTCGAGCGCCAGCGCCCGTGCAAGTCCAACACGTTGCTGCATCCCTCCGCTGAGCTGCTCGGGGTAAGAGTCTTCCCACCCCTTGAGGCCGACCTGCTCCAGAGACTGCATAGCCTTTTCTCTGCGAACAGGTGGGGGAACCTTCTGAATCTCAAGCCCGTATTCCACGTTTTTGAGCACGGTTCTGTGCGGGAAGAGCGCAAAGTGCTGGAACACCATGCCGAAGCGTTCCTGGCGCAGCTTACGGAGCTCTTCTTCGGACAGGCCGGTAATATCGACTCCATCCAGAAAGATCTTTCCGTACGACGGTTCGATCAGCCGGTTTATGCAACGGACAAGGGTCGACTTTCCGCTTCCGGAAAGCCCCATGATCACCAGGATCTCCCCCTCGTTCACCGTGAAGGAGACATCGGCTATACCGATGGTCTGCTTGGTCTTCTCCATGATATCATCCTTGGAGAATCCCTCTTGATAGAGTTTCAACCCCTTTTCGGGATGCGCACCAAAGATCTTGTAAAGATTTTCCACTACGATCTTCTCAGTCATATTCCTTATAAACTCCTCATGACACCCAATAAATGGATGTTGTTTTCTTCTGCACGCTTTATGGTACGGATGGAAGCAGGCTTGAGATAGTTGGATATATTTTTGTGCTTTTTCTGAAGAACAAATCAAAACCCGGACCGATTATCCGGGTATGTATCGCTAAATACAAAAGTTACACCTTTATCTCCATCATCTCCACCACTCTCTCAAATGAAAGCGCTATTGAAACCTGTTCGAGTTCAGGCAGTTGGGCAAGGGCCTGGGCAAGCCGATCCTGAAGGGGGAGCGGAGCCTCCGATGTCAGTTTCTTCCCGGCATCCGTTGTCGTGATCAATACCTTGCGACGATCCCGGTCCTTTCTTTCACGCACGATGAGGCCCTTATAATCAAGGCGATCAACGATTCCATTCACGGTGCTCATGCTCAGGCTTACCCGCCTGCCCAGTTCCGAAAGGGTAAGAGGCCCTTCTCTCACAATGGAGTAGAGGCAGATGAGCTGCGGTCCCGTTATATGATGTTCAACCGCAAGTTTTTTGGAATAGACATCAACAAAATGCATGATCCGGCGCAAGGCGATTAGGATTCGGAAGCTGCAGGTCTCCAGGAAGACATCGTTTAACTCATCCTCCCGGGGATTGAGCGTTTCATCGAAGCCCGTGCTTCCGAGAAGCACGGGCA
>JAUVIY010000178.1 GCA_030592625.1 Spirochaeta sp.
CTCGTGATGGAGTTTGTGGACGGTCGGCCTCTGTCCGAACTGCTGGCCAGGGAAGGTGCATTGCCCTGCAGGGAGGCTGCCTGGCTTGCCGGTCGTATCGCCATGGCTCTGGCGCATATTCACTCACAGGGAATTGTACATAGGGATCTGAAACCGTCCAATGTCCTTCTAGGGCGCGATGGTACGGTGAAGCTGGGTGATTTTGGTATTGCATTCACACCCGGCGGAGACCAGAATATCACATCCGAAGGGACAGCTTTGGGAACTCCCACCTTTATGGCTCCTGAGCAGCTGGAGGATGCCCGTCAGGCGGATGAGCGGTCCGACATGTGGTCGTTCGGTGTTTGTCTCTTCGAGCTGCTCACCGGCCGTAAATTTGTCACTGGTCCGAGTCCTGCGGCGATCCGGGAGGCTCTACCGGACGCGGTGAGGACAGTGACATATCGTTTACCGCCGAAACTTCCTGGTAAATTGCGTCGTCTGCTGCGAAAGACTTTGCGCATGAGACCGGATTCCCGGATGAGGGATGGGCAGGCTGCGGTACGTCTTCTGGGGGCGGCCCGGCAGTCCGGGATACCCCCGGAAAGTCTGCAGGTCCGACTGAATGTCCTTCTGGCATCGATGGAACCGGCTTTGGAACCGACGCCAAAGGTTGAGGTCCGTCAGGTTGAGAATGTTCATTCTGAAACAAAGACCGGTAGCCTGTCCGATCTTCGATCCCTTTTCATATCTTCCGGTATCAGAGCTGATCGTCGAAGTCGACAGGAGCCATCGCGATTCATGACGCTGTTCAAGTCCCGTCCCCTGGCGATGTCTCTGCTCCTGTTTTTTGTTTCTTCCCTGGCGGTACTTCTCATTATCCCAGGAGCCTGGGATGCTGTTTTCCGGCGGAACAGCTATGGAACGCTCAGTCTGCAGTTGATATTTCCGGAAGAAGCGCCGGATTACTGGTTGACCGGCGTGGAAGCCCGGATTTACAGGGAAGGGGACGAATCCCTGTATGAAGTGACTGTTCCGGTACTGCGCCTCTCAGCTGATGGTACTTCCATGGTCAGCCGGAGAATATCACTACCCTCCGGAGCTTACCGGCTCAGCTGGAGCCTGGGCGACAAGGTCTCCTGGTATTCGTACCGACTCCCGTCTCTCAAAGAAATCCGAACTACCGGTTCCGGTCAACTGCTACTTGAGGAAACGCTTGGAGATCCGCCATCCTTTCCTCTGGAACTGACCTGGTCAGCTGCCGATGCCATGGACGGTAGTGATATCAGCGGGATGACCCGGATGGATTGGGAGCGTGTGGATACACCCGGTGGGAATCTTGTATCCGGCGGGCGCTACAGAGTTCAATTTTCAGCTCAGGGGTACCTGCCGTCATCTTTTGCAGTTGCGGTAAGCCCATGGAGGCGCAGTCTCAGTCTTGAAGCCTCAATGTGGCCGCTGCCGGCTAAGGTTATTGTGCATAACGATACAGGCAGATTGATCATCCCCCGGCTTAATGGATCCGGGAAATATCTTGATATGAACGGGGCTCCCGGAATAAACCGAATCGGCCGACTGAAACCCGGCGGAAAGGAAGAACTTGTTCTGCCTCCCGGGGTTTATACAATTACACCGGGGCTGGGGAAAAGTGTTCAACTGGATCTGTCCCTCAAGTCTGGTGATGACGCACACATAGTCATCGAATCCGATGATAAGAACAACCTGTTGATGAGAGTCCTCTCTGACTGAATCGCTGAAAATGAACTGTTTTTTCAGCAGGAATGAGTTCTGATGGTGTCGGTCTTGGTATGAACAGTGTTTTAATCTGGTGCTCGGAAAGACCCCATACTGAGGTTCTTGCAAAATGGCAATTTTGAAAGAACCTCGGAGTATTGACTGTCAAAGTTCTCCCGGAGAAGGGATACAATACACCGTTACACTGCCTGATTTAAGCAGAGATATCGAGTCGTTATTCCCTAATCTTACTGTCGATTATTATGGTTACAGGGCCTTCATTCACCAGTGAAACCCTCATGGAAGCGCCGAATTCACCGGTAAGGACAGTTCCGTCGAAAGACGTTTCGAGTTTCGAGATGAATGCTTCATATAGAGGCACTGCAATTTCAGGAGCTGCGGCGGGATCCAGGGATGGCCGATTGCCTTTTCGTGTGCTGGCCAGCAGGGTGAACTGGCTCACCACGAGCATCTCGCCCCCGATATCCGAGGTTGACAGGTTCATCCGTCCCTCATCGTTTTCAAAGATGCGCATGGATGCGATTTTTCGGACCAGCCAGGATGAGTCATCCAGGCTGTCGTCCCGACCGATACCCAGTAATATCATCAATCCGCGGCCTATGGTTCGGGTTTCCCCGCCGTCGATATTTACTGAAGCTTCGCTGACCCTCTGAATGACGGCCTTCATATGCACCTCCCCTTCTGCGTATATGAGTTCCTGCATCATGAGTGTTATTATGCATTTATGAAAGCGTACCTGGCCGGTGCAAACGGTGCCGCTGAAGCTATCAAGAGAGGACGCGGCATTCTCTTTGTATCCAGAAAAACCGGTAGGGCGGCGGCTCTGGCCGAACTGGCGGCGAAGCATGGAGTACCCGTACGCCGTGTCGAGGATGACGATATCACAAAATTGGTTCATAACGGCGATCATCGGGGATATGTATTGGAAACTGACGAAAATACATCTGAGGTACGGATCAGAACCCTGGATGACCTCGGACCCGAACCGGAAGATGATGCCCTGGTTATCGTACTGGATGGTATAACTGACCCACGGAACCTGGGTGCGGTAATAAGAGCCGCCGATCAGTTCGATGCAGTGGCCGTCGTGGTACCGAAAAGGCGGTCTGTCGGAAGCGATGCCGATACCTTGAGCCGGTCTTCAGCCGGTGCCGTTGAATGGGTTCCTCTGTTGGAAGTTTCCAATCTGTCCCGTGCCCTCGCCGAGCTGAAAAACATGGGATTCTGGATCTGGGGAGCCGATATGACGGGTGAAAAGGCACCGGATATCAATCTCACCGGTAAAACCGTCCTGGTTATGGGACGTGAAGGTGAGGGACTGCACCGGTTGGTTAAAGAGAATTGTGACGGTCTCATCAGGATTCCTACCGGTGGGAGGCTGGATTCCCTGAATGTCGCCACCGCGGCAGGAATCCTGATGTATGAAGCTCGGAGACAACAGAAATTCGCTTACTGAAGCTGAAACCGCTCCTTCGGTGTCACCTGTGGGCGGCTTCCCGACTGCTATTTTCATTAATTGGGACAGCTGCCCTTGAATGAATGATGAAGAATATGATAAATCCCCTCACAACAAGAGATTGATAAAAATCAAGGACGGAAAAGCTGAAAATGGCTGAAGAAATTTCCTACATCATGTCCACTCCTTACACACTTGCAAAATCGCGTATGGGAGGCATCCTTTCAAGACTGCTGTCCAGGGTGGATCTTGAGCTTATTGCCGCCCAGATCATCACACCTGACAAGAATACCGTGGAAGCTTATGCCGAGTCATTCATCAAGCATTCCAACAGGGAAAAAACCGGCAGTGCCGAACTGCTCAGGGATTATATCCTTGAACATATGATTCCCAGCAAAGAACGAGCTCATCGCGTGGCCATCCTGCTGTTTCGTGGTGAAAATGCCGTCTCTCAGCTCATGGATCATGTCGGTGCCCTATATCCGGAAAACCGGAGCATCGAATCCCTGACTGGAGAAACCATCCGTGATACCTATGCCGATCTTGTAAGGACACCCGATGGTGAAGTCTCATATTTCGAACCGGCAGTTCTGACTCCCCATTCACTTGCCGAAGTTGCTGATAACCTGAATATCTTCTTCCAGTTCATGAAGTCTGCAGATAATGTTGTCCATAACTTGTCCTATTCCGAACCCAAGAAGATTCAGAAGTCACTTGTTATTCTCAAACCGGATAACTGGAGAGCCCGTTCAACCCGTCCGGGCTCTATCATTGATATGCTCAGTCGGACCGGACTCCGAATTGTCGGGATGAAGATATTCCAGATGTCTACGGCCGATGCCCTGGAGTTCTACGGGGCTGTAAAGTCGGCTCTGGAGAAGAAACTGGCCCCCTCAATATCCGAACGGGCCGCCGACGTACTGGAAGCGGAATTCAATGTAATTCTTGATGAGAACACACGAAAGGGATTGGTGCAGTCTTTCGGCGTGGGATTTGCCAATTATCAATTCGGCAGTATCGTGGAGTTCATGTCGGGACGAAGACCCGAGGAGGTGCCTTACGAAGAAATGGACCGCCCTGGAACCGTCAAATCCATGATACTCGTCTATGAGGGAGAGAATGCCATCGAAAAAATTCGGGATGTTCTCGGACCTACCGATCCCCGTCAGGCACCAGGAGGCACGATCCGCAGGGATTTCGGAAGCGATATTATGGTGAATGCCGTCCATGCTTCAGATTCACCCGAAAGCGCCGTTAGGGAATGCGGAATCGTTCGTATAAACCAGAACGATTTCAGCCATCTCGCTGAACATTACCTCGAAGACGGACTCGGGACTGATTCCCTTCATTCAACAGTGACATCAGAGCGGGAATATCCGACGCCGTCATCAGTTTCCGCCTCAGTTCTGCAGCAGAGGGCCAACCTTTGATATAGCCTGCCAGATGTTTTTTTATTTCCCTCGCTGTCCTTTTATCCCCGAATTCTTCGGCGGCCGCCTTAAGGTGGAATCTCGCAATTTTCAAACGCTCTTCGGGTATCTGAGGAGTTTCCTGAATACCGTTTGTCAACAGTTTGCGGGTTTGACTGTAAATTCCAGGATTTCCGATGGCGCCCCGGGCAATCATGACGGCCCGGCAGCCTGTTTCATTGAACATCCGGAGCACTGATACAGGAGAATCAAGATCGCCGGAACCGATAACCGGTACCGGAAGTTCCCTGGACATTATCTTCAGAGCGGTCCAGTCGGCCCTGCCTCCATATCCCTGACGACGGGTTCGGGGATGAAAGCCTATTGCTGAAGCTCCGGCCTCCACTGCCGCATGTGCAGCTTCACTCCAATTGATTTCCCCGTCATCCCAACCGCTTCGGATCTTTACGGTAACTGGCAGTCCCGCTTTACCCATCTCTTCGACGGCAAGAGCCAATCTCCCGATCACACGTCCCATGGCGGCACCCGCACCCTTTCCCGTAACTTTGGAGACAGGGCACCCGGCATTGAGATCCAATAAATCGGCACCGTTTTGAGCAGCCAGTACGGCAGCGCGGCCCAGAGTCTGTGGTGAAGTTCCGAATAACTGAACGGCAAGGATCTCCTCTCCGTCGGCACGTTTCATCATCGACAGGGTCCGGCCGCTGTTTCTGATGAGGGCTTCGGCGGAAATCATTACGGTGTATGCCAGGATAGCGCCTTCATTAAGGGCCAGGGATCGGGTTATACAGTCGGTATACCCCGCCATGGATGCGGCGAAAACATTCCCTTCGAGTTGAAGATTCCCAATTTCGATCGATCGGAAATAACCGGTCATTTCATCAAGTCTTAAGTTTCCTGTTCGATTCCGAAGAGCGTACAAGCGTTAATCCAGAGGGCCTCCGCAACATCTTCTTCATTTTCTTCCCGTATCTCGGCAATGAAAGCCGCAGTTGAAGGCATGTAGACCGGTTTATTGCGTTTTCCGCGGTACTCCGCCGGTACCATGAAGGGGCTTTCACTCTCGATGACGATACGTTCCATGGGAATATTCCGGACGGCTTCATGAAGGTTCCGGGCATTCCTGTAGGTGACGTTTCCTGCGAAAGAAAAATACAGGTTATCGTGATTTTCCAGCATGTCGGCGGCGTATTCCCAATCC
>JAUVIY010000387.1 GCA_030592625.1 Spirochaeta sp.
AGCGGCGCGTTCAAGCCATACTCGAGCCAATACCGTATCGGGATTCCCGTCATTTTGGGGAAAAACCATACCTGAAGAGATGAAAATGAAAAGGATAATAGCGCCGGTCCTCAGGATATAACGATTTTTCACGATGGAAGAACCTTCCCCTCATTCCCGGATTCGCCGCTGAAGTCCTTTAACGGCTTGGGCCTTTGTTGCGTATCAGCCGGCTCCATTCCCCATAATTGACGGATATCAGCATCATCAAGAGTCTCTCTTTCCAAAAGAGCTTCGGTAAGGGATTCAAGTTTTTTCTGCTCTTTTTTCAGGGTTTCACGGGCGGTATTCAGGGCTTCAATCAGCAAGCCTCGCATTTCCGTATCGATTTTATGGGCCGTATCATCGGAATAATCGGCATGTTGCGCAATTTCTTTACCGATGAAAATCGGTTCGTCGCCCCCACCCAGAGTCACAGGTCCCAGGTTGCTCATACCCCATTCGCAGACCATTTTTCGTACCAGGTCCGTGGCTTGTCGAATATCGTTCTGGGCACCCGTTGTCGTTTCATTATAGATGAGTTCCTCGGCGGCGAAACCGCCATAGAGAATAACAAGACGTGCTTTGAGCGTGCCGAGACTCTGGCTGTACTGATCCTTTTCAGGGAGGCTGAATGTTACTCCCATCGCCCTTCCCCGAGGGATAATAGTCACCTTGTGTACCGGATCGGCCTTTTCCTGGGTGTAATGAAGCAGGGCATGTCCGGCTTCATGATAAGCTGTCATCCTCTTGTCTTCTTCACTCATTACCATACTTCGTCGGGCAACACCCATCAGAATCTTGTCACGGGCTTCCTCGAAGTCCACCATTTTTACCTGTTTCCGGCCCTCCCTACCTGCGAAGAGAGCTGCTTCATTCACAATATTAGCGATGTCGGCTCCGGAAGAACCGGATGTGGCCCTGGCGACTACCAACAGTTTCACATTCTTGTCTATGGTGATTTTTTTGGCATGAATATTCAGGATCGCTTCCCGTTCCCTGACATCGGGCATGGCAATGACGACCAGTCTGTCGAAACGCCCCGGCCGCAGTAGAGCCGGATCCAATACATCCGGTCTGTTTGTGGCGGCTATGATGATGACACCCTTGTCGGTATCAAAACCGTCCATCTCTACCAGAAGCTGGTTCAGGGTCTGTTCACGCTCGTCATGTCCACCGCCGTATCCGGCTCCCCGTGTACGGCCGACGGCATCAATTTCATCAATAAAAAGAATGCAGGGTGCGTTCTTGCGACCCTGATCGAAAAGGTCTCTCACACGGCTGGCACCGACTCCGACAAACATCTCGACGAAATCAGATCCTGACATATGAAAGAACGGCACTTCGGCTTCACCGGCTACAGCTTTAGCCAGAAGCGTCTTCCCCGTACCTGGTGGACCAACCAGAAGCACCCCTTTGGGAAGTTTCGCCCCGAGGCGTGTAAATCTATCGGGGTTTTTGAGAAACTCCACTACCTCCAGAAGCTCATATTTGGCTTCCTTCTGACCGGCGACATCAGAAAAAGTCGTGTTTTCCCCGGTAGTGTCATACCTCTTGGCCTTACTCCGACCGAATGACATTGCGCCTTTTCCGCCGCCCTGAACATTGCGGTACATCCAGATGATGAAACCGAAAAGCAGCAGGATCGGGAGCAGCTGCAGAAGTACCGATCCGATGGAGACACCCTTGGAATCACCTTTGATCGTGACCCCGCTCTGTTCCAGGGCCGGCAGCAGATTATCGTCAAAATAGGGTATCACCGTCATGAAGTTCACCTGACGGTTATTGCGATCGTAGCGCTGCCCGTGGATTTCCCTCATATCTAGGATTGTCACATCGTTGATATTTCCTGACTGCAGTTCATTCATAAACTGGGTATAGGGGATTTCAACCACATTGTCGGATCGTGACAGAGATACGAAAAACAGGAAAAAGAGAACCAGTCCGACCATAAGCAAAATAGCCGTCTTGTTGCCCATATCAAAATTGAAGTTGTTGTTATTTTTATTGTTATTCTCAGGCATCGGATCCTTCTACAGCGGGTTCAATCAAAATATAGACTAATTCTTTATCGGCGTCAGTGCGATCTTCCGCAGATGACTTTTCTGTAATAGTGGACGATTTAAGAACCGGTACGGCCCGACCACCACCGAATCGAATCTCGAGGGGCCAATCACCGGCACCAAGTTCCAGATACTGCCACCCTGAACGCAGCTCCAAAGAAGCGGATATACGAAAACCCCCAAAAAAAAGATGAAAAACTTCCGGCAGCATCATGACGGTCCAGTAAAATACGGCCTTCGGAAGTACCGGATTTCCCGGATATTTCTTCGCGGCTCATTGATACCTGGCCATCCCGCCTTTCGAGGCTGAGACCGAAGGAACTCCAGGCTCTCCGCCTATTCACAGCATTACGGGCTTCTTTCAGGCTTCGCCAGGGGAAACGCCGGTCGGGGATGCCTGAGTCATCCAGATGGTTGAAGGCTTTCCAGAGGGCCAGGGCTTTCGAGTATTCCGAGGCCGAATCCCACTCCTTC
>JAUVIY010000438.1 GCA_030592625.1 Spirochaeta sp.
ACTGTCGATACCTCCACTTGAGGGTGAAGTGCGTTCAGGGACCTGGGAGGACGGGGTTATCAGATAAACTGCCGGCCGTCCCCGATCGGGGACGGAACATCCTCCATGCCGGAGCACTTCAATGGCGATAAAAATATTGATATTGTCTCTTGATCATATGTATTAATTTATCTGTATGTTATCTTATGGAACTAATGGGACAGAACCCTGCAGGCTGGCGCATCGGCGCAGCCGCCGACAATGTGATATTTCTCGTCGGTTACGGTGACTGGGGTGAAAGTGAAGCCCACAGTTTCTGTACAGAGTACATGCAGATTGTTGAAAGCTTCGGGGATAAGCCATGGGCTGTGATGGGTGATGCCACAGACTGGATCCTCGAAGATCCAGTGGTACAGGATCTCATCATGAATCAGAACCGATGGATTGTCGACCACGGCTGCCGGGCCGGTTGTTTCTATACGGGGCCGGGGGCCTTGAACCGGCTTCTGCTCTACAGGCTGGCCATACCGGATTCCGGAACATATCGCTTCCGTGTCTATCCTCATCGTGGCAGGGCATTGGAAGCCCTTGAATCAAGCGGTTTTTCCGTCACCGACAAGCAGCTCAACAGTTTCTTCAGAGGTGAAGGCAAGCGAGCCTGATGCCCGGTTGTACCGGTTTCCGATTACGTTTTATATCACTGTCAATTCTCATTCTGGTTATTTCCGCGACATCAGGCACTGCCCGGGAATACCTGGTAATGACCTGGAACCTCATGGACATGGACTTATTCGATGGAAGGGGAACAGAACGTGTTCCCTGGCAGCTGGAAGCTGAAGAAGCGATCGCCGAAACCCTCAGGAGTGTCGGGCCGGATATCGTTCTCATCGTTGAAGCCCCCTCGTTCACCGAGCTGGAATGTTTTGTTGAGCGGAACGATCTGGACTACCGGACCGTTCATGTCCGGCAGCAGTCGGGACGCCGTGATTTCGCCGATTCGATGGCCCTGCTCACCAGGGAGAGGGTAGCCGGGGCGGCATTGGAAACCCCACCTGTACCCGGCAGCGTACGAAAACCTGAAACGGCTTACCTTGATTGGAGTTACAGGGGTCTGCTTGTCGCCGAATACGACAGTCTGACAATCGTCGGAGTACATCTGAAGAGCCCATGGGATGGAAAACGACGCTCTTACGAAATCCGGGATTCCCAGGCCCGAGGCCTTCTGGATTATTTAAACACCGTAGAAGGTAATCTGATCGTCCTCGGGGATTTCAATGATTCTCCGGGTCGGGATGAAAAGGAGAGGGCTTTCGGAGTGCCGGATACCATCGGCATCATCGAAGGAGAGCTTCTCCGTTCACCCGGAGACGAGGTCACCCATGAAAAAGGATTCAATCCGGACCATATTTTCATTCGCGGTGGACGGGTCGGATTCCGCAGGATTGAGGAAACCGATTGGAATCTGAGCGATCACCGACCGGTATGGACCACGGTAGGATTCTAAAGGCCTATCCCAAACCGAT
>JAUVIY010000061.1 GCA_030592625.1 Spirochaeta sp.
CCGGGGCATTGGAGGCCACAGGCATCGACTTCCAGAGTCGTAATGGCTGAAAGAGCCGGATGCGGAGTCTCCGCCAGTCCCGGTTCATAACCGGTTTCGTATTCGGTGAAAATATTCCGGTTATTCTGGTCCTCCACTGCAGTCTCGTATACTTTCCAACCACCGGAGAGAATGCTCACATCGTTGAAATCATTCTGCTTCAGAATGCGTTCCACCAAATAGGATCTGAGTCCGACACCGCATAAAATGACAATCTTCATGTCCCGGGGAATCCGGGATAAACTGGCGCGTATTTCATTCTTGGGAATATTTACAGCACCTTGCAGAGATCCCAGAGAAAACTCTTCTTCAGTCCTTACGTCCAGCAGAAACAGCTTCGAGCCGTCATTCTTCATCAGTTCCTGCAATACTTTCCATGAGGTATGGTGACTCCGTTCCATGAGGGTATTTTCCGCGGTAAATCCCAGGATATTCACCGGATCTTTGGAAGACGAATATGGGGGAGCATAAGCCTGTTCCAGTTCCGTAAGATCTTCAACAGTTCCTCCCTGACGGAGTACCGCAGCGATCATTTCAATCCGTTTATCCACACCGTCGTAACCGACGATCTGGGCTCCTTGAATTTTCCCTTCATCCGGAGAGAACACGAGTTTAAGGGTGAGCGGCATGGCGCCGGGGTAGTATCCGGCGTGGGAGTGCCCGTGGGTTATAACACTGTTGGACGGAATCCCCTCTTTCACCATCATTTTCTGCGCCACACCGGTGGTTGCGATAGTCAGGTCGAAAATCTTGGCGATGGCTGTTCCTATGGCACCTGGATATTCTTTCTTTTTTCCATAGACCAAGTTATCCGCCAGAATCCTTGCCTGTTTTCCCGCCGGTCCGGCCAAAGGGGTGATTCCCGTTTTCCCTGTAACCGGCCAACTGAATTCAGCGGCATCGCCCAGGGCGTAAATACCCGGGACGGAAGTTTCCATGTATCCGTTAACCAGGATCCCCTTGGATGTTCAGATTCCGGCTTTCTCCGCCAGGGTTTTCTCCGGTCGGACTCCTATGGAAAGAACGGCCAGGTCGGCATTGATGACGGTTCCGCTGCTCAGGGAAATTTTGAGTTTCCCATCGATTTCCTTGAAATCGCTCACTCCGTCGGATAGATAGAGTTCAACTTTTTTTGTTTTCAAATGGTCGTGAACCATGGCGGCCATCTCGATATCCAGGGGCGCCATAACCTGATCGGCCTGTTCGATGATGGTGACATTGATTCCCCGGTCGTAGAGGTTCTCGGCGACTTCCATGCCGATAAATCCACCGCCGACAACCACGGCCCGTCGGGGGCGGCGTTCATCGACGAAACCTTTCAGATGGTCAACATCCGATACGTTACGCAGGGTGAAAATCAAATCACCGTCGATTCCGGGTATGGGCGGCCGGAGGGGTTCGGCTCCGGGAGACAGAATAAGGGCATCATACCCCTCTCGGTATTCCCGACCGCTCTTGAGGTCTTTCACCCCGACGGTTTTTTCCCTGGGATCAATATCGATAACTTCGTTGGAGATTCTCACATCCACATCGAGGGTCCGCCGGAAGGATTCGGGTGTCTCAACGAAGAGTTTTTCCCGTTCCTTGATCGTTTCTCCCAGGTAGTAAGGAAGCCCGCAATTGGCATAGGAGATATATTCTCCGCGTTCAAAGATGATGATAACCGCTTTTTCGTCGTTCCTTCTTAATCGGGCTGCCGTTGCGGCTCCACCGGCGACACCACCGACTATCAGATATGTCATTTCAGGCTCCTATGCTACTAAGTATATATTAAACTAATTTAATTTAATCTTGTGTTCCAGCAGTTATTGAAGAAGACCTTGAAGATTTCCGTCGGTGAATCCGGAAGTCCTGCAAAAAGCACCTGCGGCCCTAGCGGTGACTTCGTCATCCGACGGGCTCGCCGGCACTTTTTTCCGGCCTTCCGGGTTCACCTGTTACATATCTTTATCCCGTTCCTCTGTGTCCCGTGGTGTACAGAATGCGGAGAGATATGTGGGGATGTACTTAGAAAATCTCCATGGAGACAGGAAAGAAGACCCTGAAGACGTCCGTCCGTGCCGAAGGCGCGGCTAGGATCGAGGGGTCTTCTTTCCTGTCTTGATGGAATAGACCCTTCCCCACATATCTCTCCGGCGTTATGATACCGACCGTGAATTGTGGAATCGTAGGGCTCCCCAACGTGGGCAAGTCAACAATCTTCTCGGCCCTGACTTCCGCTCCGGCGGAAGCGGCCAATTATCCGTTCTGTACCATCAATCCTAATATCGGTGTCGTTGAAGTTCCGGATCCCCGCCTGGACAGGATTCATGGCATCATCGAAGCCGACAAGCTTGTACCGGCCATTACCGAATTCGTCGACATTGCCGGTCTGGTAAAAGGCGCCTCGAAGGGTGAAGGCCTGGGAAACCAATTCCTCTCAAACATCCGCAGTGTGGGTATCATCGCGCATGTGGTGCGTTGCTTCGAGGATGAGGATGTCGTTCATGTGGAAGGCAAGGTGGATCCCGCCTCGGATATCGAAACGATCAATGTTGAGCTGGCTCTGGCCGATCTCCAATCCGTTGAGAAGCGTCTGGACAAAAACGCCCGGCAGCTGAAGGCTGCCGACCTGAAAATCCGTCAGGAGGCCATCGCCGTTCAGGAGCTGCTGGAAGAGGTTTCAGCCCATCTCGGCGAAGGAAAGCCGGTCAGGTCCATGGATCTATCGGATGATGATGAGGCACGCCTCAGAGAACTCTTTCTTTTAACAGCGAAAACACAAATATACGTGTGCAATGTCGATGAAGACGGCATCGATGGCAAATCAACCTCGGTTCTGGCCGTACAGGCTATCGCTGAAGAGGAAAATACCGAAGTCGTTGTTCTTTGCGGCAAGCTGGAAGCCGACATCGCTGCGCTGGAAGATCCCGAAGAGCGGACTGAATTTCTTAAAGAATCCGGTTTGAGCGAATCCGGGCTGTCCAGACTCATTCGAAGCGCCTATTCAACCCTGGGACTGCGCACATTCTTTACCGCCGGTGGTGTGGAGAACCGGGCATGGACCTTTAGGGAAGGGGCCACAGCCCCCCAATGCGCCGGTGTCATTCACAGCGACTTCGAGCGCGGCTTCATCAAGGCCGACGTTTATCATTGCGATGACCTGTTCGAACTGGGAAGCGAGTCGGCGGTGAAATCAGCAGGCAGGTTCCGCATGGAAGGCAAGCAATATATCGTCCGGGATGGGGATGTGGTCCACTTCAAATTCAACGTCTAGCGTAAATCATCCGAAAGGGTCGTGTGACGTTGGCGCACTGCCTCCTACCCGATTCTTTTTAAAAACTGGGCGTGGTGGACATGATGTCCGGAGTGTTGGAATCGGGGAATCCGCCGCCGGCTCCATCGACGACCCTGTAGATCCGGATCATGTATCGGGCGCGGGCCAGCATGTTTCGCATTTCATTCTTGTCGGAGTGGAAGGAGCGATAGAAATCCCCGGCATCATTGTAGTTACCTGCCTGGAATGGTCCCGGGGCGAATCCCTGGCGGTAGGCGTCTTCCAGTCCGACGAGGGTGTTGAAAGTTCGTTCCGATATGGGAAGTATCGCCCTGAGCTCGAGCATCCCGGGGCTGAGCGCTCTTTTGTCCCGGATGATGTCACCGGTTGGCGGAAAATCTGTATCGTCCCGGATTATCCTTTCCCATCGGCGGAAGATGTCGTCGTGTGTTTCAAGTTCCCGCATGGCGTTTTCGAGGCGGGGCATCTGCTGATCCCATTGCCTTGAAAACTGTTGAATGGACAGGCGGGCGTTGATTTTCAATGCCTCCAGCCTCAGACCCTGCCAGTACTGACGGTAGAGGTCTACATCGGAGGGTGCTACGGAAATGGCGGACATCTGAGCCTGATCGTCAACGGCGGCTACGGTTCCCGGCTGGGCCATGATGGTCCGTCTGTCGGTTTTGCTTTCCACCCGGCCTTCAGGCACCGTCACCAATACCGACCGATCTGGGGCCATGTCGACGTTGAATTCGGTACCCCGGACGGCCATGATGGCCGAATCGGTCTGGACTTTATAAGATTCCCGGGAAGAGAGCCTGCCGACTTTGAGACTCAGAGAACCCCGAAGCAACTGAAAAATCGTTTCGAATCTTGAGGACTGTTTCGGGCTGCTTTCGAAATAAAAAGCGGAATCAGGCTGTACTTTCACCAGCGAACCGGCGGATGGAGCGCTTATTTCCACTTCGACATATCCATCGGGTCCTGTTTCTATGGTATCGGATTGTTCAATCCTGAGTCCGATTCCAATATTCCCGGGGCTGAGGTATCTACCATTCCTGGAGACATCGATGCTGCCCTCCAGATAGCTGATGGTACCGACGGCGGATTCCGCCGAAACAACCAATGCGGCGGCGAGAAGCAGGACACCTGTCGTAAACAGTCTGCGCATGTTCATGAGGCAATTATAACCCGTCGGCTTCAGTGATTCAATTTATATGCAGGTATAAATCTGATAATTATAAACTTGACTGCATCACTCGAGACCTGAGCAGCGGCTTTTTCAGAGCAGGTTTTCGGGTCGGCATTAATTATTGTGTTGATCCTTCGTATGAATGTTGATTACCGCCCGAATCATGGTTCCGAGTCCGAGGGTGGATTGGATGATGAATTCGTCGGAAACCCGTTTTATGTTGGGTAGTCCTATTCCCGCACCAAACCCCAGTGAACGAATCCATTCATTGGCCGTTGAAAAACCCTCGGTTAAAGCCTGATCCACATCAGCAATGCCCGGACCGTGATCGTGTGATGTAATCACAACCCGGTCAGCATTAATATCGAAGCCAAGCATGCCTCCATCGGAATGAGCCACCAGATTTATCTCCAACTCGTAACTGGCGATTGCAACACGCCGGATCAATCTGGAGGGGATTCCATGTCCCTTAAGGAATTTCTTGATTTCACTCGAAGCCTTCCCTCCGTTTTCAAAATCATAGCGGCTCAATAAATACTCCTTCACAAGTTCCAGTGAAGACATATCGACCGAGTGTTCGTTGAGGTTATTTTTTTCCTGCAGCTGTCGTGACAACTCGCGAATCAGCGCAAGGTTGATATTGCGGAAAGTGATGATTCCTGCCAACTCATTCCGTTTGTTCACTACCGGAAAACGTCGAAAAGGATACTTGCTGAAAGCGGATATTGCGAAAGATAACGGCATCTCTTCGGCCAGGGCCTGTACCTCGAATGTCATCCAATCTGTGACGGGATCGTCCATCCTGCCTGATTCCAGAGCATTCATAATGTCGTTCATACTGACAATACCCACAACCACCCTGCTGTCTACAACCGGCACACCGGTAATGGAATTTTCCTTCATGATGGACTGTGCCTCGCGTATTGTTGTATTGCGAGGAACTGCCAGAACATTGCGGGTCATTACTTCGCTTATCTTCAGATCGCCGATCAGCTCACAACCTTGCGGTAACGACTGAAATGATCCCTTCTGTCCCATATTGGTCATCAGGTTTTCATAATCCGCCCGAGGCGTACACAGGTTTCATACGTTGGAAACTTGACGCAAAATAACGCAATTTCCAGCTCCTCGGCCAGTACAACCATCCCGTCGGTTACAGCCTTGTTGTTGGTAATCACCACGGCCTCTGAATTGACCATCCCTGTGGAACGGATCGATTGTTCTGTGGAAAGTGAGGTGACGATCAGCATGTTATCGAGATCGCTCATTAATATATCGCTCATTAAATCGGAGGAAAAAATGGATTTGATGTTGATTTGTTCCCAGGCTGCGGGTCCATACGCAATCCTGGTTTCGAGAGCTTCAGCTATTCGTATCAATTTCATTTTAATTCTAGGGATGAAATACCTGTTTCAGTCCTGTGTTCAGGCAAAAGGCCGGCGGAGTCATCCGCCGGCCTGTATTAAATAAATGATACTTACTGGTTTACGGGAGAGTCGACTCCGGCTGACCGGGGCGGATTGTTCTCCACTTCGGCATTCAAGCGTTCCAGGGCCTGCTGGGCCTTGAATTCGGCGAAGGCGGCATCTTCGTTTCTGGCGAAAACATTGCCGACTTCCTCAATCATGGCGGCTTTGGGGAAAAAGACCATAAGGAACCATGTACCGTCTTTTGCCGGGTACTGTTCCTTGGTTATGGCACCCTTAAGTTCGATATCGGCTACTTCCTTGGAAATCCGTTCCACAAAGGTGAGGGTCTGTGTATTTCCATCGGCACCGGATTCCTGAGCGTAATCGGTGAGCATGGTTTCGACGCTCACAGCCACCTGGGCGGCAATATCGGCTCGAGCTCGTGCGAGGGCGGTTGTGCGGGACAGGTTGTCATCCGAAAGTTTTGCCATACCCAGTCCAACAAATTGGTCTTCGGGCATTGGCGGGGTGAGGAAGAATGCCGGATAATCGGTACTTTTCGCGGGGCCTTCCGCAACTTCTTCCTTTGATGCACAGGCAGATAGAGCCAGGACAGCTATAACAGCTATAACGATCCCGATCCGTACGGTTTTTTTCATTTTGTTTCTCCTTGGCGTCGTATACCCGACGCGTTTTCAGGCACTTCAAGGTGGAGTATAGCGTCGTATCAGGTAAAATTTCCATGAACAGGGGAGGACTTTTCGTTTTTTTTTGCTGACCTCCGGAACCTCAGTATCATTTATTGCCGTACAGAGCCCGTGTTTTTCCCGATTCCAGAGCCATTACAAGGGCCTCGAAATCGGCTTCAGGGGCCTCGAATTCCAGACAACGGCACCCGATATCTTCGGGGCGATGCGCATCCGACGAGGCAATCACCGGCCAAGGGTCCGTCAGGTCTTCACTCAGCGGCTCGGTGCACTCCACCGCCTCGAAAGGACCTTCCGGCAGGAAACCCAGCTGCCCGAGGACCCCGAATGCCGGCCGATCGATATGGGCGGGGATGAGAATGCCTCCCCGGCTGCGGCACCAGGGACCCAGATCGTCAAGTGATAAATCAGTGGCGCAGAGGATGCACAGCTTGTCCAGCATCCCCTCGATTTCCTCATTTTCATCAACCCACACCTGATCGCCGAAGAATCCGGGATCGAAAGGTTCGGATTCGAGCCGCTCATAAGCCTCATCTCCGGCTTCGAGGGCTGTTTTGACGGTGGGAAAGAGGGTGAGGGCGTGAACCTCTTCCCTGGTGGTGATTTCGATACCGAAGACCGCGGCAAGGCCTTCCGACCGGCAGGCTGCGGCGAAAGCCGGGGCGTTCCTGGCACTGTTGTGGTCGGTGAGGGCGATGAGATGAAGGCCGCGTTCCCGGGCGCTGCGGGCTATGGCCCGCGGTGACGCAGACAGTTCCCCGCAGGGGGAAAGACAGGAGTGAATATGCAAATCGGCGCGGAAGGTGGACATCAGCGATCAGAATGACGGTTCCGGCAGTCATCCAAAAAATTAGAAACCGCCCAATTCATGAAGACGCCAGCCGGTTTCGTACTGGTTATTGTCGGTAACGAAGACGGGTATCTCTTCATCCCTGGCTGTTTCAATCATATCATCGGGCACCGGACGGTTCGAGGCGGTAATAATTCCTGACAAATCCTTGAGGACGGCCACGGCCACGGTGTTCTTGTGAGCCTGGATGGTGATAAGTACCTGGCCCTCCTCAGAACGGGCCATGACGTCCGAGAGGAGGTCCGAGGTGTAGGCACCGGTCACTTCGCGGTCTTCCCAGCCGTTCCATACGGCCCGGCAGTTCATATCAGTCTGCAGCTCTTTAATGGTCAAATGGTGGTTCCTTCAGAGAGACAATTCACAGGGGAATCCCCTTCACGGGCTTCTCTGTCTTCCAGGGAATTCACCAGAAAAAAGAGGTTTTCGATTTCAAGCCCGATATTCACATTATGAATGACACAGTCACCGGTGCATTTGAGTTCCATGGGTGCAAAATTCAGTATGCCCCGGATTCCGGCTCGGAGCAGTCGGTCCCTGACTTCAGCGGCGGCGGCGGTGGGGACGGTAAGCAGAGCCACCTTCGTCTGCCTGGTATTGATGAAATCTTCGAGTTCATCCATGGAATAGATAGGAATTCCGACGATATCAGAATGCGGCGGTACCAGGTCGAAACCTGCAACCAGCTTAATGCCTTCTTTATAAAAGGCTTCGTGGTTCAGTAAGGCCCGTCCCAGGTTTCCGCATCCCACAAGTATGGCTTCCTGGGCCTCTTTGCCCCCGAGCAGTCGATTGAGCCTTTCCAGCATGGCATCGATGCTGTATCCACCCCGGCGATTCCCCTGCATTTCAATCCTGGCCAGGTCTTTGCGAACCAGGGCGGCGGAAATTCCGATGGCATCGCCCAGGTTATTCGAAAAGACTCTTTCGAATCCCAGTGAACGGAGCTGAATGAGGACGCGTTTGTACTTCATTAGTCTGAGCATGAAATCTTTACGTACCATGGTGGTTATTATTGTGCCGATTGTAACAACAGATGTCAAGTTAGTCGCGTCTAAGGGTTTTATAGTTGCAATAAATCATGCAATGGTATTGATAAAATCAACTTAAGATCGTTATACTTGCTTTTATTCCGATTGAATGTTTTTTGGAGGTTTCATGGCTACGGCTACCAAAGAGACAATCCTGACTGAAGGTTTGAAAGCGTTTATCGAGGAGTGGAAAGACCGCCCCGGTAACCTCATCATGATTCTTCACAAGGTTCAGGAAGAGTATAGGTACGTCCCCAGAGAAATTGCTTTCGAGGTAGCTCATATTTTGGATATTCCTCTGGCCAAGATTTACGGGGTGGTGACTTTCTATCATTTCTTCAAGCTCGAGAAACCCGGTGACCACAACCTGCAGGTTTGTATGGGAACGGCCTGTTACCTCAAAGGCGCCAGCGATCTGATCAGCGAGCTGGAAAACCTCCTGGACATTGGTGTCGGCGGCACGACTCCCGACGGCAAGTTCTCCATTGAAGCCGTCCGCTGCGTCGGCTGCTGCGGCCTCGCACCGGTTCTGATGGTAGGAGATGAGGTCTACGGTAAGCTCACTACCGAGATGCTGCCGGAGGTACTGGCCCACTATAACGATTGATGCACGCATCTCTGGCCGATATTCTCACCGATCTGGTGCAGAACAGCATCGAGGCCGGATCGAACCTGGTGAATATCGTATTTATCGAGGATATCAAATCCATTCGATTCACGGTGGAAGACAATGGCAGGGGGATGAATAAAGGCACCCTGGAGAGGGCCGATGATCCGTTCCGGACCGACGGCATCAAGCATCCGGGGCGTCGTGTGGGGCTGGGAATCCCATTCCTCCGCCAGACGGCGGATCAGGTTGGTGGACGGGTTGATATCAACTCAAGCATCGGAAAAGGAACCAGGGTGGAAGCGGAGTTTCCCGCGGATCACCTGGTGCAGCTCTGGGTGCAGTGCCTCAGTTTCGGCGGTGATTACGAAATGACCATCCGGCGTGTACGCCGGGATTCAGACGACCGGGAGAGCTTGTACGATATTAACCGGACCGAGCTGTCCGAAGCCCTGGGAGGGCTTGAAGATGCCGGTGCCCTGGGACTTCTGATGGAATATGTACGTTCCCTCGAAGAGTCCCTTTTAGAAATTGATGAGGAAGGAGATTCATAGATGGCCAAGATGACCCTGGATACTCTCCGAAAGCTCCGAGATGAGCAGAAAGAGGAAATCAAACGTCGGGAAAGCGGCGACAAGAGCATCCACATCATTGTGGGGATGGGAACCTGTGGAATAGCCGCCGGCGCCAAGGAAGCACTCAATGTATTCCTGGGCGAAGCCTACACACGCAAAATGAGTAATGTTGTGGTGAAGCAGACCGGCTGCATGGGTCTCTGTCATGCCGAGCCCACCGTCGAGGTGAAGATGGAAGGCATGCCCGACATCCTTTATGGAAAGGTTGACGCCGTTATAGCCAAAAAAATCGTCGAGATTCACCTTCTGGGCGGCAAACTCGTCAACGAGCATGTATTCGACTATCCCGCCCGGGATATCCACAAGGAGTAGCCCATGGCCATCAAGAATTACTGCCTGGTGTGCGGCGGGACCGGCTGTGAAGCCGGCAAAGCCGATGCCATATATCACAGCCTGCGATCGGCAGCCGAACTCAATGGAATCGGCGACGATGTTCAGATCGTCAAGACCGGTTGTTTCGGTCTCTGTGAAAAAGGTCCTATCGTCAAGGTTCTTCCTGAGGAAGCGTTTTATGTCGAAGTGAAGCCGGAAGACGCTGAGATAATCGTCAAGGAACACCTGGTGAAAGGCCGGATTGTAGACTCCCTTCTCTATAAAGAGAAAGGCGCCGACAAAACCGACATGGCCGAAATCAAGTTCTACCAGAAGCAGATGCGTCTCGTGCTGCGCAACTGTGGAGTCATCGATCCGGAAAACATCAACGAATATATCGCCCGCAGCGGCTATGTGGCCCTTGAAAAGGTTTTGTTCGAGATGAGCTCAGCACAGGTGATCGACGAACTGAAAACCTCGGGTCTTCGCGGACGGGGCGGTGCGGGATTTCCTACCTGGCTCAAGTGGAAATTTACAGCCGATGTCGAGTCCGACAAGAAATACATCGTCTGTAACGCCGACGAGGGCGACCCCGGTGCCTATATGGATCGTGCCACACTGGAAGGCGATCCTCATTCCATCCTCGAAGCCATGACTATCGCAGCCAAAACCGTCGACTCCGATCAAGGTGTCATCTACATCCGCGCCGAGTATCCTCTGGCCATCCATCGTCTGGAAATCGCTTTGGAACAGTCCCGGGAATACGGCCTGCTCGGGGAAGATATCCTGGGCAGCGGATTTGATTTCGACATCGAAATACGTCTGGGTGCCGGTGCCTTCGTCTGCGGTGAGGAGACGGCGCTGCAGGCCTCCACCGAGGGCAACCGCGGCATGCCGATTCCGAAGCCCCCGTTCCCGGCGGTTAAGGGCCTCTTCGGGAAACCGACAG
>JAUVIY010000382.1 GCA_030592625.1 Spirochaeta sp.
GCGTCGATGGCGGCCAGCGCGTCATCGAGGGACTTGGATCCCGAAACGTATGCGGTCATTTCCTTCCAGAATGAACCGGCGCCGACAGCACCGGGCATCAGGTCGGATCCGTCGAAACGGACGCTAGTCGCATTCTGAATCACTTCGGCTACCTTGCGGTCTACAACATTGCTGTACCAGCTCAGGCTCGAGTCCTTATGAGGGGAAATGGCACCACCGGCCTTCACCCAATTCTCAACGGAGGCACCGGTTGCGAAGTGCTGCATCACCATGCGGACCTCAGGTCTGTCGTTGAACATGGCATAGATGTCACCGGCTACCAGGACCGGGCGTCCCAGGGACGGATCAACGCTTGGCAGGTAGAAGAAATCGTAATCTTCGGCCGCGACAAGGTTCTCCGGGAAGAAACTGGTGATGAAGTTACCCTGTTTGTGGAGCCATGCCTTTGGAGGCGATTCGAACATTACCTTGGGTGCGTCGCCGAAACTGGTGGTGGCGATGCTTTTGCGGCCGCCGTACACCATGCCGTCGGCAAACCAGATACTCGCCATGGCATCAATGGCCTTGCGGACTTCTGGAGAGTCGAATTTCAATTCCCCGGCAACCCACTTGTCGTAATTCTCCAGACTCGTGGTGCGGAGCATCATCTCTTCAATCCAGTCGGTGGCGGCCCAACCGGTGGCGGCACCGGATTCGATGCCCACGGCCCAGGGGCTGTCGCCGTCGGCCAGGATGGTTTTTTGAAGCTCGACCAGGTCGTCCCATGTCTCAGGAACCTTGTAACCGGCAGCGTCGAATTCCTTCTTGTTATACCATACCAGGGACTTTCCGTTCACACGGCCCCAGACACCGGCCATGATGTCGCCGTTTGGCCCTTCCATGGTTGCCATGTCCAGCCAGCTCTGGATGTAGTTCGACTTCACTTTACCCATGTCGAGAACCTTATTCAGGTCGATGACGTGACCCTTCTTGACGAAGGTGCTCAAGAGTCCGGGCTGGGGGAAATCGACGATGTCGGGAGGATTTCCGCCCTCGACTCGAATGGCAATGGAGGCCTCGAATTCCTTGGATCCCTCGTACTGGATATCGATACCTGTTTCCTGTTCGAAAGCCTTTACAGACTCCTCGAATTTGATGGCATCGTTATCCGTAAAAGGACCGCTCATGGTGACCACGGTGCCTTTGACGCCACCGGTTACCGTTTCCCCGGCATCATCACCTTTGCCGTTTGCGAAGACGATTGATGGGATCAGCAGGACAATGAGTACTGCTAATACAACATTTTTCATAATAAAACTCCTTCCTTATCGATCCCAGACGGGATCGTTGGATACAATTTCACGTGGTATCCCTCTCTATGAGACCCACTTGAAGATTCACCTTCTGAATGGCCCGGCTCCTGCCTGAAATCCGTTCAAGAAGCAGCCCGGCTGCAATGCGGCCTGAATCACCCAGATGCTGTGTAATGGAGGAAAGGCCCAGCCAGTCGGCGGATTCGATATCATCAAATCCGAGTACGGCCAGATCTTCAGGGACTCTCAAATCCCGCTCCCTGGCAGCCTTGAGAACGCCGATGGCTTGAAGGTCGGACATGGCAAAAACGGCTCTCGGTCTATCCCCACGGTCCAGCAGTTCACCGAATACGACCCGGGAACTTTCCACGGTCGTATCCGATTCAATGATCATCGAGTTCTTCAATCCACTGCTGACTTCATTCAGCGTTTCCCTGAAACCTTTGAGACGTACATCCGAGGGGTGGAGGCTATAGGAAATATCCCGATTCCTGTCGCCGATATAAGCGCAGGGGAAATATCCTTTTTCCAGGAACAAACGAGCGGCAATCTCACCACCCTGATAATCGTCTGCCAGAACCCGGGAATAATTGTCGTCATCCGATTCAACCATGACAACGTGCAGGCCGGAGGCATTCAGGGTACGATGCTGTTCCGCAGTGAGTCGCACCGACATGAGAATCAAGCCGTCAATACGGCGGGTAAAAGGGACGGACGTCAGGTACTCGTCAAGCTGCTCGGAACCTTCGATGGTGTAAACCACCATCTCAAAGTTGTTCTGTCTGAGTATGGGAATCATTCCTTCAAGTCGCTGAACAAAAGAGGGTGCCGGAAAGAAAGGGGTGAGAACCCCGATTCTGCCCACCGAACGGTTGGCCCTGCTGCCGGCGTTTCCCTGGGGGACATAATCCAGCTTCTCCATCGCATCGGCGATCCGGGTGCCGGTTGCGGTTTTGACACTTTCGGTGTTATTCAGAAAACGAGAAACCGTCGTGATGCTTACTCCGGCATCGGTCGCAACATCATAGATTGTCGCTCGTTTTGCTTTCCGTTCAGTCATCGATATCAACCCGTCCAGATGGCTATGAAAGTTCTTTCAGTAATTGCAATATTAAACTGGTATTTGGCGGTCGTCAACTTATTTATTTCATGATTTACTGTTCTTTTGCAGTAAAACTGCCGTTTAATGGCGATATTGCGTTCTTGACGTGAAATGTCTTAGAGCTTAATATCTGAAAGAACTTTCATTAGAACATGTTGTTCTGACGTGGTTCGGTAAGGAGTGTTTGTGTCTTTCCTGTTGGAAACCAGTATCTTCAACCCGCAGACACTACCTCTGGAAGAGACGATCTTTCATACCGCTAACGGATATATCGGTGTCAGGGCGAATTTTGA
>JAUVIY010000151.1 GCA_030592625.1 Spirochaeta sp.
TGATTGTCAGGGGTGAAAGCCGTCATAGCCGTTCCCCCTATCAGGGATTTTTACTTCACGCCTCACAGGGCTTCCGCGCTAGGGGCCCGTGTCCTGGCCCGGGAACTCGTCGAATCGGGGTGGGATGCCTCTCTCCTGAATCTTCCGCTGGCAGGCAAGCCTCGAAACATCCCGCTTCAGGCGGAACTCGGGTATCTCGAACGATTCCTCATTCCCTTGGAAACAGGTCCTTTGTCCTGGTTCACCTCTTACCGCCGTTTCGGTCCGGAATACTCTGAATCTGCCGATACCATCGCCGCCGTGCACCCGGACATGGTTTTCATTTCCTGTTTTGCCTGGGCATATGCTGAAGAAGCCCGGGAACTTGCCCTGGCGGCCGCCCGGCGGATGCCGGATGTGCCCATCGTCATCGGAGGACATGGTCCGACATCCCTGCCTGGATATTTCCTGAAATCACCTCACCCGGTTTTTCCGGACATGCCTTTATTCTCTCTGGTGGTCTCCGGTGAAATCGAGGGCCATGGAAGACTACTGACCGAATCGATGAACAGAACCGGGTCTACCGACAGGTATCTCGATCTGAGGGGCATGACGAGTCGGACTGAGCTCCGACCGGTGGCAGGAGAATCCATCCGGCGGGCCGACAGGAGGTCAATTTCAATCATCTTCACCCGAGGATGCCCCAGAGGTTGCCGTTTCTGTTCCAACCATATCTGCCACGGCAGGAAATTCCGAAGCTCAGCTTCCGATCTTTGGGAAGAGGAAGTCATTAGGGCGGCCGGTGATACCGGGAAGCTCAACCTCAATATCGAGGATGATAATATCCTTTTTCTTAAAAAAAACTTATTTGAATTGATCGAATCACTTGGGAAACAGTTCCCCGATATCACATTCAGCGCCGAAAACGGCCTGGATTACATGCTGTTGGAAACCGAAGATATAAAACGGCTGAAGGAGTCCGGTTTCACCAACCTCAACCTCTCCCTGGGCGTACTATCCGGAGAACAACGAGCCAGGGAAAACAGGGACGGCGATCCTGAGAAGCTGGCGGGACTCATCAGATACGCCTCAGAGATTGGTCTCCCGGTTACCACTCATTTCATATCCGGACTGACGGGAGACCGGGTTGAAGATATTCTGGGAACATTGTCATTCCTGGACCATCTGCCGACTCGAATCGGAATATCCAATTTCTACCCCGTTCCCGGTCTGCCCGGCTTCGAGAATCCGGAGCAATTCCTTAAATGTTCCCCAAGGCTCGCCCTGGGAAGTTCGGCCTACCCCTGGACCGGATCCCTGACGACAACTCAGATGATGACGGCATTCCGCCTGGCACGATGGTCCAATTTCAGGAAAGAACAGGAATCGGGCCGCACAGGGACGCCTTCCGAAGAGGATCTTTATGATACCGTTCTCCAGGCCGCAGAGCGTCACAGCGCAGAGCTCCACACCATCATCAGAGAGGGTCGAATACGAAAGGTGATACCCCTCCCCAACCTCGATTCAAACATGATTGAAGGATTTTTCTCGTGCCGTTCATAAGTGTCATCATTCCAACCTGCAACCGGGAACGATATATCCTTCGGGCACTGAACTCGGTCCTGGATCAGACATTCCGGGATTTCGATGTCTGGATTATCGACGACGGCGGCAGTGACGGTACCGGGGATCTGATCCGAAAACGAGCGGCTCAGGAAACGGAAATCCGAATCCATTACGAACATACCCCGAATCGGGGGGTGGCCGCCGCCCGGAATCTCGGTATTCGGCAATCCGGAGGAGACTGGATCGCACTCCTCGACTCGGATGACGAATGGGTGCCGGTGAAACTGGAAAAACAGGTGAATTTTCTCCACCGGAATCCCGGGATATCACTCTTTCACACAGGAGAAACCTGGATCCGCAACGGCATCCGGATCAATACCCCGCAGGCATACAGAAAATATGGGGGAGAGGTATTCGAGAGAAGCCTGCCTGTTTGCATGATCGGTCCCTCCACGGCCCTTATCAGTCGTTATCTTTTCGAGGAAGCCGGTGGATTCGATGAGGAATACCCGGTGTGCGAGGACTACGATTTCTGGCTCCGGGTTACAAGCCGATACGAGACAGGGTTCATCGATGAACCCCTGACGGTAAAATACGGAGGACATGCGGACCAGCTCTCCACCACAACCGTGGCCATGGATTACTGGCGGGTCCGTTCGATGTGCCGGATTCTGCAAATCCGCAGTTTCTCTCCGGTTCGACGGGCTGTGGTACTCGATGAAATCCGACGCAAGGGACGGATTTTACTGAGAGGTTACCGGAAACATGGGCGGAAAGAGGAATCCCGGGAAGTCCTATCCATGATCCGTCAGGCGGACCCGGGATTCAGCCCGGGCTAAAGCCGGTGACCTCAGAATGTTTTCTACCAAATACTGACTGGATTTATTCACAAATTTGACCTCTTTGTTTTCCGGCATTATATATGTGGAATGACACGAATAAACCTGACTGGAAAAGTCATCAATATAATCTTGATTTTTACAGGTATACTCATGCTGACCTCCCTGACGGCCTTTGCATCCGAAGATAATCACAACCCGGATCCGGATTTCGCCCAGGTGGAATCCGTCCGAATGGTTTACAGAACCGACGGTCGATGGGATGTTCATGTCGCCGTTCTCCACAACGATGAGGGATGGGATCATTACGCCAATATCTGGCAGGTGGTGGATTCCACTACCGATAAGGTAATCGGGGAGAGGATACTCGCTCACCCTCATGATAATGAGCAGCCCTTTACCCGGAGTCTGACCGGCCTCGTCATTCCCGGGGATGTCCGGGAGGTCCGTATCAGATCCCGTTGCAATCTGCATGATTACGGGGGGAGGGAAATAGCAGTGGAGATACCCGCCGACATTACAGAGGGCTCGACCATCCTTATTCAGTGTCAATGCCGAACGGCCCAGGACGATCGGCTTTTTTGAACTACAGAAATAATATCCGGCGTCAGTTCCGAGTTGAAAACCTGTCAAAAAAAGCCCCGCGCCGTTCGGTTGTCACAGATGACACGGGGTTGTGAATTGTATGATTCTGTATGTCTCTACTGCATGGAATAGAGGCTCAGTCCGGCAGAGCCGAGTATGTATATAGACTCGGTATCGGAAGGATCGGACGCCAGGCGATAGGGTGCGCCCGCCATCGAAAAGGCCGTTTCGGAGTTGCCGTCATACAGCCATCCATAACCGTGGGACGCGATATAAAGATTCCCGTCCGCATCAAAGGCCATATCGGTATCTCCGGTAATATCCGTGTCGAAGGTTTTAATGGTATACAACGCCGTGAGAGCTTCAACGTCGTAGATAAAGAACCATGGTTTGTCCGGGCGGACATAGGACATCAGTAAGTTGTCATCACTTTTCACGATAAGGGCCGGGTTTTTAGCGTTATTTATCCAATCCAGAACAGGAATATTCCACTCGAGAATATCGGCGTTATAGGAGACGATGATGGTTTCTGAGGACGCATTTTTTATGTTTGCCGCGGCGATGTACAGCAGATCTGTGGAATCCAGAGCAGCATCCACACCGGTTGCCCGATCATTGAGTGTATAGAGTGATCTCCTGGAAAAGACCCCGGCGGAGGTGTAGACAACCTCAACGACATCGTCATAGTCAACATCAAGATACTGAGCAAATACAATCCGGGCGTTCCCAGCGGAATCAATCAGAACCCGGGCATCGGTCAGAGATACAGGTGCCGTATTGACTGTACCAATAGTGCCTCCGTCAGAGGTCCAATAGATCAGGTCGGTACCGACCAGATACAAGGCATGCAGATGCCCGGCGGTATCAATGGTGAAGTCCAGAACGGTGCCGGCCGGTTCGGTAACGGTACGTGCTGTAAATGTGTCAACGATAAGGTCGTAATAAAAACCTCCGGCACGAAGGACGATCGATCCGTCGGAAGCAACAGCCATCAGAGCTCCTGTGTCGGCGGTAAGGGAAGCGATACTGTTATAGACATGATAGTCAGCTGTAACTTCGGCAGAGGGATAATATCCTGTGCCGCCGGCGTAGGTCCTCAGGGTACTCGATGAGGTTAGGGAGATAGGGGCCGAATAGGTGAGACCGGCAATCACAGGATCGCTGCCGTCCAGGGTGTAGTAGATGGTTTCGAGACCGGAGATAGTCGACAGTGTGACAGCAGTATCGATCACGACGAATCCCGATGCCTCGCTGATGGAGGGAATTTCGGCCTGGGCTTCAACGGTCAGATTCACTGTAGTGATCGGTGAGTCGAAATAACCGATCATAGTGGCTATAGATTTGACAATCACAGGTCCAACGGGCAGGAGGAACGGCCCGGTTACACCGTAGGAGAGGGACGCAGCGGTAGGAACAGTGCCGTCAGTCGTGTAGTAAATCGAAGCGCCGACGGTATCACTGGTGAGGGTAACGGTCATGGTGTCGGAAATCTTGCTTCCATCAGCCCGATCGGAGATTGGGGAAGCCACATAAGCTTTTGTGTGTTCTGCCTGGGTCGCTATGGAATCAGCATATCCACTCAGAACCGAATAAGCTTTAATATTGAGGATTTCAGTCCCCAGGCTTGCCATAGTGAAAGGGGCTGAATAAAGAGTGTCGAGTTCAGTTGGATCGGCGGGCACGCTTCCATCAATGGTAAAGGTGTAGTAAATGTCGGCTCCGGCCGTGGAGGTACTGAAGACGATATCAACATTATCAGCTATGGCTCCGCTGGGATCGGCGAATGTGACAGGAGCAACCTGATTGTTCACCGTATATGTGGCTGAGGAGATTGCTGAATCAGTCATACCGCTCAATACGGCATAAGCTTTGACGGTGACTGTTCCAATCGGAAGTGTAATTGGTACTGTGTAAACCATGTCCGAATCAGTCGGATCGGTGCCGTCTGTCGTGTAGTATATTGTGGCATCCGGAGTTGCTGTTTCAATAGTGACTTCCGTGAAAACCGTTATATCTCCGCCGGCTGGGTCAGGTAGGATTGTCGGAGCAATGACCTGGTCCGTTACACTTTTACTGGGAGAAGATGGTCCAGTACATCCCATAGTCAATCCGGTGAGTAATATGATTGCCGGCAGGATTCTGTTTACTATGCTTTTTATGCTCTTCATCTTTAACTCCTGTCAATTCTTCTCGGTAACGTGTAACACCACATATTCCGAATACCGGAATAGTGAGTGTTCTACAGATATGAATGCAATTATTATGCCAATTACAAGAGGAGTTCTTGAGAAATTATATCTCTATATCAGATAGATATTTACTGGAACAACCAAACTGATCTATTCTTTCGAAGAGAAGATACTCTTAATGCAAATAGCATATCTTAAAAAATAGAAAACTCTCTAATTCATTATCAGAGAACAAATTAGATTCAACCCCAAATATGTTTCCTGCATTATCTGGAAATAGCATAGGTATAGATCGCCATAATGGAGAATCGATTCGTCAGGAATTCAAAATCCGTCGTCGGATATGGATATGAAGGCGGTAATTGATCCTCCAGATCCCCCAATGATGTTCCAACAAACTTGGCTTGTACCAGCATGTTCTCGAGAATCCGCCAGCCGAACCACACCTGATAGTTTCCCGGAAAGGAATAATATGGATCTATACCTTTCACTTCATCGGTACCGGTCCAGATTGTGCCGCCAGTTGCGAATCCGAGCATAATCCCCAGCTCCATATTGTAGCGCGGACGACCGACAACCCCGAAAGTAAGGTAGTGGGATGATGCATAATCAAGCGCATCGTCGAAAACCATGCCCCAGGAAGCACCGGCACCCAGGAAGGGAATCACATTTACCATCGCCCCGAACTCGATTCCCTTGATACCGCCCACCGGAGATCCGTCGATCCAGACCAGGAACCGTTTGGAATTCATACGAATCACAACATTGAGATTCAGACTGCTGTAATCGAGATTATCCCATGCATAGCTTATACCGCCGCCCACTTCCAGCCTGGTACTCTCCCTCTTCTCCAGATCTTCCCGGATTTCCCATTCATCCCGGCTGATATCGCTCAGGGCATTGGCCAGGACGGTCACTTCCATCTCCAGTTGCCCGAGAGAAGATGTTGTCACCGATGCTGTCTTCATCACCGATCCGGTGGTGACATTGATAATTCGGCCGGTAACGGAGATTTCATCACCGACTTTCATTACAGAACCGGTGAGTATGGCATCCACACCGTATATTTTCCCGATTTCCGGTGCCTGCTCTTCATCGATAACGCCGGACAGCATGAGATTCTGTTCTTCAAGGACTTCCTCGAGAAATAACCGCTCCTCGACTTGATAGGCTCCCAGCTTCTGAAACTCAGTGACGACCCATTCAGCGATAATGACTCCGGCATTCTGCAATCCGATATCATTTTTCTCTTCGAACTCCACGACACCCACCCGAATATCATTCTGGGCCGAGAGACAAAGAGCTGATATCATGAAAGCGAACA
>JAUVIY010000420.1 GCA_030592625.1 Spirochaeta sp.
AGATTTCTCTTCATATGACTGTTATGGCGCCAACTCCGGAAAAGTCATGGCTAATCCGGAATTGACTCCGGTTTAGTCGAATAGTTTGAAATTATGTATTTACGAATCCTGCTCTCCTGTGAAATGGGTTCAAGAAAAGCGTACCACAATGCTTTCACATTGGTACCTGAACGTACCAAACTGCTGGCATTCTGGTATCGGTTGGTACCAGTTTACCGGTATTCCGATCCATCTCAAAACATGTCCTCTACGGAAAGATGTGGCACTTATCACAAATTTCAGGTCTACTGAAGTATGTCCAAGGCGATTCAGGTACCTTGAGGCTTTACGCGCCAGAGGTCATTTCCCAACATTTTTCATATGGTTCTTGACAAATTCTGGAAATAGTTTATCTTATGTATAGTACTATTCAATGAATAGTATTGTTGAATGCATAAGCGGCCGATGATCGGTCGAGGAGGAAAGCATGAACAATCAATTCAAGAAGGGGGTGTTGGAGCTCTGCGTCCTGGAACTGGTGCGCCGTAAGGACTTTTACGGCTATGAACAGGTCCAGGAAATTTCCAGGGACATCGACATCTCGGAAGGGGCGCTGTATCAGATACTGCGGCGTCTCTCCAAGGAAGGCATCTTCGAAACCTATCTCGAGGAATCAGACGGGGGCCCCCCCCGTAAGTACTATCGCATTACGGACGATGGTAAAGAACGGGCCGAGGCGGTGCGCCGGGAATGGGAAGATTTTCTGGAGCGGGTCGATCGAATCCTCAATGAGGGTGTGGGGGTGATCGTATGACTGAAAAACAGTATCTGAACACATTGAAGAGGGAACTCCGGGGTCTCTCCGCCGATGACAGGCGGAACATCATGGACGATTATCGGGAGCATTTCCGTCAGAGCATCGAGGCGGGTCAGACGGAAGAAGCCATTGTTGAAGTCCTGGGAAGTCCGGCCGATCTCGCTCTGGAAGCCAAGGAAGAACTCGGGACCGAGAAGTTCCGGGAGACTCAGGCGGGCAGCGTCATACGTATTTCCATGTCTTCCCTAAGTCTGCTGCTCTTTAACGCCATTGTTGTTGTCGGGCCTTATGCCGGATTGGTAGGCGCTATGGCCGGGCTCTGGGCCGGAGCTGTATCGATACTGGTATCCGGTGTGGCTGCCGCACTTTTTGTGCCCCTGGAACCGCTGCTCAGAATATGGCTGCCCCTCGAGTCGATTGCCGGTGTGATGCCGAGAGTCGCGGTGTTCTTCGGCGGAATCGCCCTGGCCGCTTTAGGCGCTCTGGCGGTTATCGGGATGATTTATCTTACAAAGTGGTTCATTCGCGGGACCGTGAGATATGCCCGGATGACCTGGCGCATCATCACAAGTTAGGGAGAAAAAGGAAATGAAAATATTTGGAATTGAAACGAAAAAACTGGCCCTGTGGCTGGTGATCATATTCGTCGCTGCGGCGTTGATATCAGGAATCTTCCTGCTGACCTCCGGTTTGCCCAGGAGCATCCGGAACGGTGAAGAATGGCCGCCGATACGTCAGGGTGATGGTAAGGAAATTATTATCGATGAATCCCGGGAATTTCCGGTTGACGGTCTTGAGGAGCTGGACATCCGGCTCAGTTTCGAAAATGCCGTGATAACGGCGGTCGGTGGCGATGTCGTCACCATCAGGTATCATGGGACTGTTCGTCCGTTCCGGGATGCGGAAGATGTGTTCTTCGCGGAGCAGTCCGGCAGCCTTCTCACGCTGGAAAGCCGATGGGGAAACAACACCGTTCAAAACGGCAGGATTACACTCGAAGTAGGGATTCCGGTAGATGCCCTTGAAAAACTGACCTTCAATGGTGCTTCGGGTCATCATGATATCTCGGGATTGAACCTGATTACTCTGGATGCCCGTGCGGCTTCCGGACGCATTGAAGTCCGGGATATTTCGGCGGAGTCTGCGCTTGTAAAAGCATCCTCCGGATCGGTTACAGCGGAGTACTGGACGATAGGCAGCGGCCGGATCGAATCGGTGTCGGGCAGTCTGAAACTCAAGTCCATGACAGCGACGGGAACTCTGGAGCTGAACGCATCGTCCGGACGTATCATCGGTGAAGATATCGAGGCTTCGGATATAAAGAGTCGGGTAGTGAGCGGCCGG
>JAUVIY010000390.1 GCA_030592625.1 Spirochaeta sp.
AAAAAGAGGATTACTGTGTCACCGATCATCACCGCCCTGTAGCCCCAGCGGTCAATGATTCGTCCGATTATAGGATTGAAAAAGATATTAATCAGGGCACTGATTCCCAGAAGCGCGGCCAGGTATTCGGCCTGCACACCGTATTTCAGGATGAGCAGATAAGGACCGAACGTTAAAAAAATCTGTTTACGGGCACCGTAGAACATCTCCAGGCCGTAATAGCGGGCGAATTTTCGATGAACGTAAAGCCTTTTCCGCTCCAGGGAGCCGGAAGACCCGGTCATCCCCAGGGCTGCAGCTACGGCGATGAGTACAACAGCCGCAACAGCGGTCAATATGACGATAAATCCGAGACGTCCCCCGTCAACCCGGTCCAGCCGAATTTTCGGGAAGAGGAACACCAGAGGCACCAGGGCAAACCCCGCCACCTGGCCGACATTTTCGACACTTTTCAGAAACCCGAGAGCCCGGCCCTCCTTCCCCGGATCAGCAGAATGGATGGCATAGGAGCGGCGTACAGGCATTATAAGGTGTTCGCCGATGCTCCATATGGTAAGAAAGATCACTGCCGGTACAACATTGGTTCCCAGGAAGATGATACCGAACAAACCCAGGGCCGATATCGTCAGGGCGATCCGGATGATGTTCCTCTCTGCCATGCGGTAGAACGGTATCAGAAGTAAAAAGAGCAGCAGGCCGGGAAGCTCCCGGAAAAACTCCACTACACCACGACCGGTTTTACCTATTCCAAGCCATGCCAGATAGTTGTCCTGAATTCCCCGGAACAGACCCCTTCCCAGTCCGAAAAGCATCATTGACAGCAGGAAGAGGGCGTACTTTTCAATATGGGGAGACCCGAAACGGTCCTTGAGTTCCAACTACGTTGTCCTCCGGAGATCAGCCTTGCGTTCATGTGCCGGCAGGGCGGTTTTCCTGAGGCGAATCGATTTCGGGGTGACTTCCACCATCTCATCATCCCGGATGAACTGAATGGCCCGTTCAAGGGTCATGGGCAGAACCGGGGTGAGTACCACCGCTTCATCCTTGCCTGAGGCCCGCATATTGGTGAGCTTCTTGGTTTTACAGGGATTCACATTCAGATCGTTGTCCCGGTTATGTTCACCGACAATCATGCCTTCATATACGGAATTACCGGGAAGGACAAAGAGCAGTCCCCTTGGTTCGAGATTAAAAAGGGCGTATGGCACACAGGTTCCGATACGGTCGGCCACCAGGGAGCCGGTGAATCGGGAAGGGAAGTCCCCGCGGTATTCCTCATATCCGTCCAGAGACGAGTTGATGATGCCCGTTCCCCGGGTATCGGTGAGGAATTCGTCGCGGTATCCGATAAGTCCCCGGGACGGCACACTGAATTCCAGCCTCGCCCTGTTTCCGTCATGTCTCTCGTAATTGATCATCCGACCTTTACGTTTGGATAGCTTTTCGGTTACAACACCGGTGAAATTATCATCGCATTCCACATACAGGTGTTCGATGGGTTCAAGGGTCTTGCCGCCCTTGTTTTTATAGATGACCTTCGGTCTGCCGACGTTAAGCTCGAATCCCTCACGACGCATGGTTTCCAGGAGTATCACCATCTGGAATTCCCCCCGGCCCTTGACGAGGAATCCGCCCTTGCCCGGAAGGTCTTCCACCTGCATTGAAACGTTGAGCATGGATTCTTTCACCAGTCGCTCACGGATTTTGCTCGATTGGACGATTTTCCCTTCCCTGCCCAGGAGGGGTGATGTATTCGATGTGAACACCATGGAGACCGTGGGCTCATCAACCGCTATCCTGGGCAGGGCTTTGGGCGCATCTTTTGCACAGATGGTGTCTCCGATGTGGACATCATCCACTCCCGAGAGTACAACAATATCTCCGGGTGAGGCCAGATCTGTTTCGATAAGGGAGGGACCGTCATATGCCTGAAGACGGCTGACATTGAGATTCGTCTGACGCCCGCCCTCTCCCAGACAGACCAGAGCTTCACGGCTTCTCACCGAGCCGTGTATCACCTTACCCACCGCCAGACGCCCCAGAAAATCCGAATAGGAAAGATCTGAAACCAGCATCTGAAAAGGCTCGGAGACCGTATATGCCGGTGGAGGAACCTCATCGACGATGGTATCCAGCAGGACATGAAGGTTCTCGGCATCATCTTCAAGATTTTTCTTGACGATTCCCGCCCGGCCATCCGCAAAGAGGATGGGGCAGTCCAGCTGCTCCTCATGGGCATCCAGATCGATGAGAAGGTCGTGAATATCATTAAGAACTACCAGAGGGCGGGCATCGGAGCGGTCAATCTTGTTGATTACCACCACGACGTGCAGATCGGCCCTGAGGGCCTTATCCAGAACGAAGCGGGTCTGGGGAAGCGGACCCTCCGAAGCATCCACCAGCAGAATGACACCATCCACCATGGAGAGGGCCCTCTCCACTTCGCCGCCGAAATCGGCATGCCCCGGTGTGTCGAGGATGTTGATTTTCACACCCTTCCAGGTAACGGCACAGTTCTTGGCGGCGATGGTGATGCCCCGTT
>JAUVIY010000042.1 GCA_030592625.1 Spirochaeta sp.
CAAGATGATGATGATGCTGGACAGGGCGGATATGGTTGGATCGAAATAATACTCCATGTAAATCAGCATCTGTATAGGCAGGGTCGCGACTCCCGGTCCGGTCAGGAACAGTGATATGGGAACGTTGTTGAACGATGTGATGAAAGCCAGAATAAAGGCCGCGGCAAGGCCTGAGCGGATGTTCGGAAACACCACGGAGAAAAATGACATCAGCCGGGAAGAGCCGAGACTGATGGCGGCCTCTTCAATGGCGGGATCGAAATTCCTCAGGCTGGCGGATACAACCCGGACGGTGTAGGGAAAAAGTATCGCCGTATGACCGATGTAGAGCCCCATCATAATGGGCATGTTCGTCAGGAAAATGAAGAATCGCAAAAGGGCGAATCCCACAACCAGGCCCGGCACTATGGCGGGGGAGGAGAAAAACAGCTCAAGGGCCGCCTTGCCCTTGTATTGATACCTGACGGTTGAGTAAGCGACCGGGATTCCCAGCATGAGCGCCGTTGCCGTCGCTGCGAGCCCAATCTTGAGACTGATGAAAAATGTTTCACGGAACATCTTGATGTTAAAAACCTTGGTGTACCACTGCAGAGAAAAACCCTGAGGGGGGAACTTCATCGTCGCATCCCCGCTGAAGGACGACAGGAGGATAACCAGAAATGGGCCCAGGAGAAAGATGAACATGATGATGAGGATCAGGATCAGCAATTTGGAATTCTTCATACGTCTCTCGGCCTCAGCAATCTCAACCCGTTATACAGGATCAGGGTGGTGACAATCATAATGACCGCGATGACGGTTGCAGCTTCCCAGTTCATCAGAACCAGGGCTTCCTGCCTCATGAGGGTGGACAGAGTCAGGACACGGGAACCGCCGAGAATGGCAGGTGTGACATACGCCGTGATGCATCCCGTGAAGACCAGGGTGACGCCGAGGATCAGGCCGTCGAAGGATAATGGAACAATCATACGGATGAAACTTCCGAATCGGTTGGAGCCGAGGCTGAGGGCCGCCTCTTCCACATCATCAGGTACATTCTCCATAGCGCTGACCAGGGTCAGGACCATAATCGGCATAAACAATTGAAGCAGGCCGACGATGATGGCACCTTCGGTATACATCAGCCGTGCCGGTTCCCGGGTCAGTTTAAGGAACCGGAGGGACTGGTTGATAATCCCGTATTTCCCGAGCATGACGATCCATGCATAGGTTCTTGCGACCGGATTGGTCATTAACGGGAGGATTACCAGTGACATGAGAAACGATTTTCGCCCGGCCGGCAGTTTCGTGAGCAGATACGCACTGGGATAAGCCAGCAGAACGGCTATCGGGGTGACGATAAGGGCCATTTTCAGAGTTCTGAGGTACACTTTCTGAAACTGGTGATCCGTCAGTACCGCCAGATATCTGGACAGAGTGACCCCGCCATCGCTGCCGCGTAAGCTTTCACCCAGTACGAACAGCAGCGGGGCAAGGAAGAAAAAAACCAGGAAAACGCAACCCGGCGCCAGTAAGAGCAGCAGGGTGCGTTTGAAATGAAGCTGGTTCATGATTCAGTTATTCAGAGAAAATCGCGTTCCAGCGGTCGATCCATTCTTCCTGGTTCGCAGCCATTTCCTCATGACTGAAAAAGTTCAACTGACCGAGAAGGTCGTCGCCGTAGGTGAGGTTTTCGGCGATTTCCGGCGGCAGTACAACATCGTTGTGGACGGGTGAGTCCACGAGGTCCATGGCTTCGGAAAGCTGAACATCATAGGAGAGCAGATGATCAATGTATAAATGGGCCAACTCTTCCTGCTTGGTTCCGGCGCCGATGCTAACCATACTGAACGAACCTACCAGGCCTTCTTTCGGGATGACACTTTTCACAGGGAGACCGGAGTTCTTGATTCCACCCCAGGCAAAACTGGCATAGGGAGCCGCGTAAACCTCTTCCTGCAGAACCAGAGTGTTCAACTCCGAAGACCGGGAATAGGCCGTTACCAATGAGGGGACCAGTTCTTCCAGCTTGTTCCAGCCGACATCGGTGTTGTAGAAATCACCGGTCCAGGCTTTGGACAGCATGTATATCAATGATGGTCCGTATGTCGTTGTAATCTTGGGAATGGTGAGGTATCCGGCCAGATCGTCTCTGGAGAGGTCTTTCCAGGATGTGATTTCATTGACCTTGTCCGTCCTGTAGAACAGACCCAGATGCTGAATGGTGTAACCGACGGCGTAGTTGCTGCCCAGAGGATCCTTCGCCGAATCCATGATGGAGTCCAGGTTCTTCAGAAGCGAGGGATTATAAGGTTTGATGATACCCTCATCCATGGCTTTATAGGCCCATGCTCCGGCAAAAAGGGCTATATCGATCAGAGGCTTGTCCTTCCGTGCCACCATCTTGGTGAAACGATCCGAGTTATTACCGGTCTCCGTAACGATTTCGACGCCGTATTTCTCTTCAAATGGAACAATGATGTTCTTTTCGAGGAGATCCATGTTGTATCCCCACATCGATATTGTCAGGGTCTGACCCTTGAAAGGCATGTCCGAGCCTTCCATTGATTCTGCCTGATCGTCGACACCAGTGGCAAACAGCATGGCCGCCGTGAACATCATTGCCAGAATGATTAACCCTGTTTTCTTCCTCATTTTGTCTCTCCTTTTAATGAATTCAGTTAAGCGTTTAATATCGTATTTTTGTTTCTTCCCGGTTGTCAAGGTCAATATTCAATCATTTAGCTTAACAGAGTGGGGATTTCATGTTTATCTTTATATAACCACATTATATGTGTCTTTAATTTAGTATTTTAATAATCTCCAATCAGAACCAAGGTTCTGATTATGATAATTTGATTGATTGACCTTTGTCCTGTCGCTTGACAGATTCTTCCGCTTGATGTTAAAAAGGTTAAGCGTTTAACAGAGAGAGTATGGGAGCCAGTTTAAAAGAAATTGCCGAAAGAGTCGGTATCTCCGCAGCATCCGTATCCATTTATCTGAATAATCCGGATACTAACCGCGTCAGTGCCGGCACCAAGGATAAAATCGATAAAGCTGCAGAAGAACTCAATTATCGCAGGAATCTTTTCGCCAGCAGTCTTTCCCGGCATGTATCGAAAGTGATCGGGATAATCATTCCTACGAATATACCTCTGTTTCAGAACGTATATACCAATATGCTGTTATCAGGGGTTCAAAAATGTCTGGCCGGGGAGGGTTACAGTCTCCTTTTCTTTCCGTCCTCGGCTTCGACTTCAAAAGAGAATGTCAGGGAGCAGCTCCGTCACAGCGCCGGTTGTGATGGTTATATCCTGTTCAGTACCGGATTCTGCCCTATGGATCATATTCTGCTGAATATCCGGGAACTGCAGGATACGGGAAAGCCTTTTGCCACATTGAACGTCCCGAAAGTGCCTGAAACAATCAATCAGGTGATTATCGATGATCTCGAATCTGTACGAGGGCTGGAGTTTCTGCTCAATGCGGGGCATAAGAAGATCCTCATGGTTCTGGGCAGGCAGCATGGCGAGCACATGCAGCTTATTCTTTCGAAGTACCGTCTTATGTTGAAAGAGTGGGGGATTCCCCTGGACAACGATCTGGTTATATTCGGTAATTACTCACACGAGGATACTTATCTCAAAGTCAGTCGATTTCTGACTTCCAGGAGAGATATCACGGCGATTTGCTGCATGTCCGATCTAATGGCTTCCAGCGCGTTGGCCGCCGTCAAGTCCACCGGCATGACCGTTCCGGGTGATATTTCAATTATCGGCCGGAACAACTCACTGTACGCCGTATTAGCTGATCCACCACTGACGACAATTGATCTCAGTATCAGCGAGGCTGGGTTCAAGGCAGCTCAATTGCTGCTGGATTCCCTGGAGAACCCTTCTATAAGCCGGAATATCATCTTGAATGGCAAATTAATCGAACGGAGCTCGGTGAATGAGAATTGACACGCTGTTTCTGAATGCCGAGGTGTACAACGTCTTCATTCGTCGATGGATCCGCCAGGACGTTGCGGTATTGGGAGGACGTATCCTGTTTACAGGGAGAGCTTCGGATTATGATTTCCAACCGGACCAAATCGTGGATTGCGGTGGCCGGCCTCTGATTCCCGGCCTGATCGATATACATCTCCATATCGAGAGTTCTCTATGTACTCCTGAAACCTTCGGATATGCCGTTTTGCCCCGGGGTGTCACGACGGTTGTTTCAGAACCTCATGAAATTGCCAATGTCTTCGGTTTGGATGGGATTGAGGAGATGATCCGGGTCTCTTCCGGTTCTCCGATAGATATTTTTTACGGGGTCCCCAGTTCGGTTCCTTCCACGTCTGCAGATCAGGAGACGACCGGTGGAATTATCGGGCCTGAAGATGCAGAGACACTGTTCCGCAAACACCCCGAGGTGATTTGCCTCGGGGAGGTAATGAATTTCACCTCTCTTGCACGAATGGAATCCGGGCGAACAACAGAAATAATCGCTGTGGTCAGAAACGCCCACCCGCTTGTAGCCGTTGAAGGGCACTGTCCATCCATCCGGGGCCTGGAATTGGCGAAAGTCCTTTATGCCGGTGTGGATTCAGATCATTGCCTTCAGGATTCCGAGGGAATGAAACAGCGGTTTGAGAATGGAATGTTCGTGGAAATCCAGGAAAAATCCGTAACGAGGGAAATCGTGACAACCCTGAGTGACTGCAATTCCGAAGGTTTGTACTGTTTCGTCACCGATGATGTCCCGCCGGATATCCTGATCAAAGACGGTCATCTCGATTTCATCGTCAGGAAAGCCCTGAAACTGGGACTTCCCCTTGGACATGCCATAACAGCGTCCTCCTGGGCTCCGGCCTGCAGGATGGGGTTCAGGGATAGAGGCGCCGTTTCACCCGGGAAGCTTGCCGACCTGTTGCTGCTGGAGGACGACTCTTCGGATTTCCTGATCAGGAAAGTCTTTCGCAGGGGAAAGGAATTCAACCCTGATGTACAGCCTGTTTCCTCCGGACACTCACAGCCTCAATTCGGAGGGAGATTCAAGGCAAGCCTGTGCCTGAATGAAGACGATGTCCGTGAGGATATGTTTACTCTGAGCCCGCCGAATGCTGTATCGACGGTCAGGATCCTCGCAATGGAGAAGAATCGGGAAAACACCTACACAAGAGAGAGCTCGATAGAACTCCCTGTCCGGAAGGGCCTGGTTATCTGGGAGCACTCGAAGGGGAACCTTGTGCTGGTAGTGGACCGATACAGTGGTGATGCCGGTTTCGCCCAGGGGTTCATGACCGGGTGTTTCTTCCATGGTGGCGCAGTAGCGACGTCCTATGCCCACGATCATCACAACCTGCTGGCGGCGGGGGATAATCGCAGGGACATGGAAATAGCCATGAAATGGGTCATCAGAAATCAGGGCGGCATCAGTGTCGTTTCCAATGGCGAGATACAAGCTTCGATGGCCTTGCCGGTCGGGGGCATACTCTCGGAGGAGCCCATGGAAGTTCTCTCCGGCGAGGTAGACCGAATTGTCGGTTCAATGAGATCGCTGGGATTCGAGCACCGGAATCCCCTGATGTCTTTCAGCACCCTCACACTTCCGGTCAGTCCGGATATCAAGATTACCGACCGCGGAATCTACCGTACCGAAGATGGATCCAGGCGGAATCTATTCGAGTCAAATCACCGATAACAGGATCGTGAAAATCACCATGGATAACAGTGCTACCGGGTATACCGCTCCATAGCCGGTGGCCACATCATCACAGCCTGTAGCTTCCACCGCCGCACCCAGTCCCGGAGTACTGGTCATGGCTCCGCAGAGTGCCCCGGCGAGTAGAATCCAGTTGAGCTTCAATACGTATCGACCGAATAGAAATCCCAGGCCGATTGAAAGCAGAGCGACACTGAGGGATAACACCAGAAGCGGCAGGCCTCCTGAGGCCATGGATGCTACGGCCCGATAACCGTAGCGAAGACCCACCACCGAAAGGAAAAGCACGATCCCCAATTCCCTCACTGCGGATAAAGCGGCCGTCGGCATCCGGAAATCCAGGGGCCCCAACCGCCCCATGAAACCCAGAACCAGACCGGCGGCGAGAATCCCACCTGTCGATCCCAACCCGACCCGTCCGAGGGTGCCAAGAGGAACCTTCAGGGCGCCGAGCAGATAACCCAGGGCCACGACGATGAAGAATTCCAGAGGACGGAATTTCCCACCTGTGGCCTGTTCGGTTTCCGGCTCGATGTCCAGGTCTTCGCGGAACGTCTGATTCTCTTTCCCGGTATCCAGCTTGAAGATGACCGGAATCAACTGCATGGCGAGAACGACGATGAGTACCCCGGGGATGTACCCGACGGCATAGCCGAACCCAACGGCACTTTCCGCCTCGGGGCTCCGGCCCGCAACCTGCTCCAGGGCCACCGCCAGACCCGGAGAACTGGTGAGAGCGCCGGTGAAAACTCCCGGTATCGATCCGGGTATGACTCCGGGTATAACCTGAGCCAGACTCCAGGATGTCGTGGCGCCTATCAGCGGAACCAGGGCGCCCAGAGCCAGCAGCTTGAATCCATAAACCTTAACAACCTTATCCAGATACCGGGCGGACGCCAGGGCGACGGCGCCGATGAACAGGGCCAGTGCAAGGTAGAATATATCGGTGCGAATCACCCCTTCGGTCAGCAATCGCGCTTTCTCGGCGTCTCCTGCGGTTCTGATTACGAACCACCCGGCTGCCAGCCCGACGAACAGGGCTCCGGAAGAACCCAATGAGAACTGTCCGATGCGAATTCGTCCCAGAGCCAGTCCGAAACTTGCGGTGATGGCCAACAGGGCCAGCGGGTTGGTCAGTATTTCTCTCATGATCAGAATCCCACAAGTAGAGGAGACAGGCCACGCTCCGATACCAGGCTCAGGCCTCTGTCGAAGGCTTCGTAATTTGCCGAGTCTTCTCCGTAACGGCGGTGTAGAATCTTCCGGACGGCTTCGGGATCTACGGCGGCGGTTAAAGCGCAGAGGATGCCCAGAAGCGTGATATTGGCACCCCGACCGTTCTCAAGGATGGGCATGGGAATGCGTCGGGCATCTGTTTTATCGTCAACGTTCACAGCCTCCTCATCGAAAATCAGGACTCCACCGGGGCGGAGGGTGCCGGTATGGGCCGTATATCCCCTCTGGTGCAGGATGGCCAGGATATGGGCCTGCTCTATCTTGGGATACAGGACTTCTCTGTTACTGATGATGATGTCGGTTCGTGTCAGACCACCCCGGGCTTCGGCGCCGTAGGATTGGGATTGGGTGGCGTAGCGGCCTTCTTCCAGAACGGCAGCTTCGGCCAGGATGATACCGGCGGTGATGATTCCCTGACCTCCGACCCCCGTGAAAATCAGTTTCAGCACCGTGGAGCCTCCTTTGCTGCATTCCGACACAATTCGGCGTAGGCCTCGCCGTAGTCGACGGCATCCCGATCCACGAATACCCCACGGGGAATGAGTTCCGGATTCTCATCCAATGTTTTTGAGCCGATTTTGGCCGTCTCGTCCCTGAATGCCTTGAGCATCTCAGGAGCATCTCCCGTATTGTTCTTTCTGCCGTAATAAGTGGGACACTGGCTGAACACTTCAACGACGGAAAATCCCTTATGGGAGATGGCCCCGGTAAGCATCTTCTGGAGTTCCCGGACATGGAACGTGGTGGTTCGTGCGGCGTATGTGGCGCCGGCGGCCTTGGCCAGATCCATAGCATCGAAGGCCGGATCGATGCTTCCCCGGGGGGCGGTGGTGGCGGTGGTTCCCGGTCCGGAAAGCGGAGAAAACTGCCCTCCCGTCATTCCGTAGATATGGTTATTCATAATGATGGCCGTTATATCGAGGTTCCGCCGTGAGGCATGGATAAAATGATTGCCGCCTATGGCCAGAGCGTCACCGTCCCCCATCGGAACGATAAGGTTGAGTTCCGGTCGGCTCATCTTGATGCCCGTGGCGAAGGCCAGGGCCCGGCCGTGCAGCGTATGCATGGTGTGAAAATCCACATACCCGGCCATTCGGGCCGAGCAGCCGATTCCGGTGACCATGACGATATCTTCCTTGGAAAGACCAAGCTCATCCACCGATCGGAGCAGGGCGTTCAGTACGGTCCCGTGACCGCATCCCGGACACCAGAGATGGGGAAGGAATCTCTTTCGGACATAATTCTGAACATTCATGCCCACACCCCCTTTCCGGCGATTATCCTGAGCACTTTCCTGATATCCGGCGGTGTGATGAAGCGTCCGTCGATGCGGTTGGCCAGGAACACTCTTTCGGGGCTGCGGGCTACGCGCCGTACCTGTTCGAACACCTGCCCGAGGTTCATTTCCACCACGACGGTTTCGTTCACTCCTGCCACGGCATCCCGGACTTTCCGTTCCGGAAACGGCCACAGTGTTTCCAGTTCCAGAAGGCCCATGCGGATGCCCTTATCCCGGGCTTCATACACGGTCTGCCGGGCGGTCCGTGCCGCGGATCCATAGGATATGAGCAGGGTCTCTGCGTCTTCGGTCTCGTATTCCCTGGTGAATGTGAGTTCGTTTTCCCGGCCTTCAATTTTTTCCACCAGGTGACTCAGCAATCCCCTCACCACCGAAGGATCGGTACTGGGGAATCCCCACATATCGTGATAGAGCCCGGTGACATTGTATCGGTGAGCTCCGCCGAAATCGGACATCGGCAGCCTTCCGTCTTCCCGGGCCAGGTAAGGCCGGTAGTCCACATCCCGGGGAACGGAAGTCATCAGGCGTTCAACGAGTGGAATTTCGCCTTCCGAGGGAATCTCCAAACGCTCCCTCATGTGAGCGATCAGTTCGTCGTAAAGAAGTATCACCGGTGTGCGAAAGGTTTCGGCCAGATTGAACGCCCGAACGGTGTTCTCAAAGAGAGCCTGATGACTCCCCGCCGTCAGCGCGATGATGGCGTGATCCCCGTGAATCCCCCATCGGGCCTGATTCACGTCTCCCTGGGATACCTGGGTGGGGAGACCTGTTGAGGGGCCTCCGCGCATCACATTGACGATGACGCATGGGATTTCCGCCATCACGGCATACCCGAGAGCCTCCTGCATCAGGGAAAATCCGGGACCGCTGGTAGCCGTCATTGCCTTTCTCCCGGTAAGGGATCCGCCGATAACAGCACAGAGGGAGGCGATTTCGTCTTCCATCTGAATAAATGTGTGCCCTCTGGGAGGAAGTTCCCCTGAAAGCATTTCTGCGATTTCAGAGGAGGGAGTTATGGGATAGCCGGCGAAAAAGTCCATACCGGCATACAGGGCACCCAGGGTGCAGGCCTCGTTACCCTGGATGAAGCGTATGTCTTTCATATGGAAACCTCAACCTTGATAATCTCAATAGCCAGGTCCGGGCAGAGCCGCTCGCACAGACCGCAACCCGTACAGGCTTCCACATCAGTTGCCCGGGCTTTCTCTCCCGGCTCAACCGACAACGCTCCCGTCGGACAGAAAGCTGCACAGATGCCGCAGCTCTTGCACCAGTCCGTTTTTATAATGATCTGCATGCGTCCTTTACTCATAATTATTTCTATGCCGGGTGACTGTAATCGTCAACAGTTGGAAGTCGAAAAGATGAATAAATCAGGATAAAGATAATGCATGGTTGATATCATCAAAATAAAATGTACATAGGAAACAGATATAAGTTTCCTTCCCGATTGAATTGTCAAGGGGAGATAAGGTTTATATTCCGCGGCTTGCTGTAGAAACCTTTTTTTGCATTTTAGGGTGGATTGCCGGCGTAATATAAGGCACCATATAGGTATATCAATTTTTGCTTATTCTGATAGCAGACGAGAGACTATGTCCCGGAAGAAAAGAAAGAAGATAGAACAGCTTATCGATCTGATAATGGACGACGGATCTTTGAGGGATCTGCTCCCCGACCTGGGCGTTTTCATCATTGATTACACGGACAAGCGAATGATCACCAATGACGTCTGGAAAGACCTCGAATATTCCGATAGCCATACATATGAACGCTCCTGGTCTCAATACGTGCATCCGGAAGACAGAAAGCGGGTCGAAGCCTCTCAAAGGGATGTTATCGAAGGCAGGACGGATTATTTCCGGGAAGTCTATCGCCTGAAGGAGCATTCCGGAGGCTGGCGATGGATCGCCAGTCGTGGCAGTGTCATTCTCCGGAACAGTGATGGAAGTCCATGGATATTCATCGGGGTCGATGAAGATCTCACCAGGATCAAGGAAGCTCAGGAAGAAGCGTCTCTCCGCGCCCGTGAGGCCGGAACCCTGAGCGCCACCATCGAGGTTATCACCTCCAGTCTCGATCTGGATGAGACGGTACAGTGCATACTCGAACAGGCCCGGCGCCTGGTACCCTACGATCGGGCAACGGTTCAAATTCTTCATGACGGGAAGCTGCAGGTGCTCGGAGGCATGGGCTTTTCCGACATCAATATGGTTACAAATCTTCGATTCCCCTATCCTGAAGAAGGATCTTTAAGCACCAGGGCCATTCAGGAACGCCATCCCTGGGTGAGCAATAACGTACAGGATGATTTTCCGCGATTTGTACAGGTGGAGAATGGAGAACCGGCGAGGTCCTGGATCGGCGTTCCTCTTATCGCCCATGGCGACATCATCGGCCTTATCTCTTTTGATAGTTTGAAGAAAGCATTTTATACCCGCCGTCATCTTGAGTTGGCCAGGGCTTTTGCCGGACCTGTTGCCATTGCTCTTGAGAACGCCCGTATGCATGGGGAAACCTATAAACTTGCCATGGTGGATGCCCTGACGGGTATCGGCAGCCGCCACGCCTTCGATCTCAACAGTCGGTTTCTCTTCGAAAAAGCCCGCCGTGAAGAACGGATGATTTCAATGGCCATGCTTGACCTGGACCGGTTCAAGGAAGTCAATGATGATTTCGGGCATCAGGTCGGCGATATCGTTCTGAAAGATGTGTCCAAGTCTTGTGAAGAAGGTTTGAGAACTACCGATACGATAGCCCGGTACGGCGGTGAGGAAATCGCCATTCTCTTACCCGATACAAGGGTGGAAGTGGCTGCTGATATCATTGAGCGTATTCGAAAAGACGTTTCACATCTTCATTTTGAAGGCGTAGACCGCTCGGTAACCATCAGCGCCGGAGTCTCCGGATGCAGTCCCGACCGGGATTCTTCTCTGACTGAGATAATCCGGGAAGCCGATGCCGCTCTCTACAGAGCCAAGGCCCAGGGACGTAACTGCATCGTTGTTCATTGACCGGAGGATCGATGCTCGACCATATTTTTCTCTTCATCTACATCTTCACCGTCGGCGTCACATTCGCTGTCGTATCATTGAGTCTTCTTTACTGGCTGAGAAGCAGGGATTCCGGAAGGTTCAACACTTTTCTTTTCATTGTCTATCTTGCGATTCTCCTGCTGCTGACCGGGGTGAGATTTTACTGGGAAGAGCTGCTGGCAGGCGGACGAGGCGTCATCATCGGCACCGGTCTGGCGGAGTTCGCCGGGTATGCCCTCCTTCTCTACTTCCTTCCGGCGACGGTAAATCACATCATCGGCCGTCGCTGGACGGTTTTAAAGATGTCGGCCTCTATCACCGCATGCACCGTGTACTTTTCACTGGGCACGGTTTATCTGCTCACCGGGTTCCTCAAACCAATCTCTCTGGCAGCCGGATTCATATATTTTCTCGCCCTGATGGTGATTCTGGTTGATATCGTCAGGAGTGTCCCCCTCATACATCGGGGATCCACCCGGGCGACTGTCCTATTGATGACATTACTCACTGTCACGTTCCTGCCGCTGGTGATGGCTGGACGACTGCTGGGAGATACCGTCGGTTCATGGGCCATCAGCCATTCGATAAGAGTTCTCTTCATGTCCCTTTATTATTTCTGGATGGCACTGATCGGTATCGTTTTCTATATTCGTGAGATGAGTTCTTCAGCCGAAGTCATCACCCCGATTCATACGGTACCCGAGGATTTACCTATTACGGACAGGGAACGGGAAATCGCTGAATCCCTGGCTCAAGGCCTCACTTACGGGGAGATTGCCGAGAACCTGGGTATCAGCCCCAATACGGTTCGCAATCATGTGGCTAACCTCTACAAGAAACTGTCGGTACGTTCGAAGGTGGAACTGATCGGAGTGCTCAGGGGAGAGCGTCCTTATTAGTGTGACCTCTGGCGCCTTCAGGTCCGGTCTTTCAGCTTATCTGATGCTTCCAATGGTATTCCCGGCAGCGGCAACGGCAGTCCGGAGGTATTCAAGGCTCCTTTTAGCAGCGGGGTCAGGATCGGGTGTATACCCAAAACCCAGTTCTACGGCCAGAGATCCTTCATAACCGGATGTGATGAGCCGGTTCAGGAACACACTATGGTCAATTAATCCTTCACCGGGGACCAGATGGTCGTCTGTCTTGCCGTTATTATCATCAATATGAAAATGTAGAGGAAACCGGCCAAACAGGAGTGGTGCATCACTGAGAATCTCCCGATTAATATGCATATGACCGCTGTCTATACAGAGTCCCAGATTCTTCGGTTTACCCAGGATTTCAATCGTTTCACATCCATCATCAACAGTAACGATAAGATCGGATTCCCAGAGATTTGCCGGTTCGATGAGAATAAGAAAATCATCCGGAGCATATTCGATAATCCGGGTAAAACTGTCCAGCATGAGTTTTCTTGTCGCATTACGACTCAGGTTGGACAGAGAATACCCCGGACAAATACTGACTGAAGGAGCCCCGAGTTTTAACGCGGTATCAATACTCCGGCAAATATAATCGATACTGGCCTGACGCATGGGTGCCACCGAGCTGGCGAGATTGGTAGGATATCGGAATTGTGCGGGGATAAAATTAGATATGCCGAGACCGGTCTCCTCCAGAGCACTCAGGGTCTCCTTCAGATATTCTCCCTCCATATCCTCAGGGTATGCATGGGGTCTGCCTCCCCATATTTCAACCTGATCAAACCCCAAACTTCCATAACGGCGGATGGCATCGGGCAACGTAAAGCGGTAGTGAACAAAACTGGAAATGCTGAATTTCATGATTCATTGTATACCTGTTGAGGATCTTTCATAATTACCATTCTGAAAGATCCTCAAGTATGGGGTCGAAAAGTTATTTTCTTA
>JAUVIY010000400.1 GCA_030592625.1 Spirochaeta sp.
AACTGAATGACCCAAAGTTGCGAGGCCGACGGCGATGGTTAATCCCTCGTAATCGGTTCCCAGCACAGTGATGCGCATGGTCATTAACACCCCCCCCGGCGTTTCTATTTATAGAACCTAAGTTTATGAATTGATTTCATTCACCCGTCAAGGCTTATGAGTGAACAATGAATCATTAACCTCCCTTTATGAATAATTAACCCTGTTATAACCATAAAGTTACTTCATTTCAGGATATTCACCAGGTTTGGATCGAAACATTTTCTAGGATAGGAGGCGGAGGCTGTCCATCACATACTCCAGGGTGGCCTGACGAAGCTCCAGTCGGTGGATGTGCCCGCCCGGCAGGGTTCTTTGGTGGCGATTGTCACGATCTGTAAATACCTCGTGGGTTCTATCATCAAACCAGTGCATCAGTCTGATCTTTCCTTTGGTGAGTTCCAGGCAGGTCATGCCGCGTTTTCCGATGACGGTGCCGGAGTTGAACATACAGGGAATCGGCACGTCATCCTCTTCGTAGAGGCCGCTTTGCAGGTCCGGACGACGTTTGCGGGATCGCCATTCGACAAGTTCCGCTCGATGCCGTCGGATTTCCTCCTCGATTTTCTCTTTTTGGCCGTGAGACGCATTCCGGTAACGCACAAGCAGATATTCGATGCGGAACCTGAGGGTCTCCGCTTTGGAGAGGGATTCGAAGAGGGGCCTGTGTGTATGGCCTATCACGGAAACGATGTGTTCCCTCCGGGAGTATTCGTAGATGCGTTTTTCAATGAAATGGCGTTTCCGGCTGTCGTGGGCTACCGAATAATTCATGATACCCAGGGGCATGGCAAAATATCTGACACCGACGCGACTGATATCGTTGAAACGCTCGTAGAGGGCCGAAACCTGATGACCGTGATAAATCAGCAGGGGATAATCCAGCCCGGTCATCCTGACAACCGTGTCCATCGTGTAGGGATGGTGATCCCGGAGATCCATGATGAGGCGGGAATCGTGGTTTCCGACGGTCTTGATCAGCTTCCCGTCTCCGGCGAAAACGTCGAACAGGGTGTATAGCCGTTTCCAGGCATGGAATATCTGTCTCCAGGTGAATTTGTGGAGTTCCTCGATATCACCGTTGAGGATAAGACTGTATCCCCTCGGAAGATAGTAATCGGAGAGAGCCGAGTAAAACAGCTCGGAATTTTCGGAGAAATCGTCCCTTCGGGTGCCGTTGCCCATATGAAGGTCACTGAAAATAACCCATTTATCGTCGGGACTGTAGGTGATGTTCCGGGCATTGGTGAGGTGGAGTGAGAAATGACTTTCATCATGTGTGGAATTTAAACCGCCCATGTCTGTTATTATACTTCAAAGGTCAGTCGGGTGGACCGAACCAACGGTCCAGTTCAGAAGGAGCCGCCGGGCGGCTGTCGACAATGCAGGCGACAGTCATCAAGGCCTTCACCGCGGGTTTTTCATCGGGCAGAATCAGAATCTCCTGCTCGAAATAGAAACGGAATTTCCCCTTGCGGACAGGTTTCGCCGTCACCCGGACCCTCATCCCCGGACGCAGAGGGAGGAGATAGTCCAGTTCGGCTCGACTGAGCACCAAATCAATGCCCCGTTCACTCAGCTCAAGCCAGTCCAGTCCGACGGAACGGCCGAATTCGTGCCTGGCATGCTGGAGATAGTTCAGGTATACGGCATTATTAACGATTCCCTGCTGGTCGCATTCATAATCTCTGATTGTAATTTCGACGGAAAACATGGTTTCCAGCATAACGGAGGCCGAGAGTCTTGAAAATGCTCATCTTGCCGAGACCCCCGACCCGGGTATCCGGGTTATGATGTACACATGAGCGGGTATTTTCTCTATCAATCTTCCAGGCTGGAATCGTTTCCCGAACGGTTCCCCGAAATCTTTCTCCAGGAGAATCCCCTGTCCGCCCCGGTGTACACCGTTGTGCAGAACTCCGGATTGGGAGAGTGGCTTGTGCGCTTTCTTGCCGAAAGGCGTGGAGCCGTAATGGGTCCCCGGATACTCATGCCGGAGCAGGCCCTCCGAAAATTCGCCGAAGGATATCCCACAGCTAAACGCCTTCTGTCGCTTGAAGAAAAGGTCGGAGAAAAGTCCGGAGAAAAGAAAACCCGCGGACTGCTCTTCATGGATGGGATGAAACTGACCGTCTTCAAGACCCTGGAGGAAATCCTGAAGGAGAATGACCCGGTTTACGCCCCCTTGAGAAAATACCTTGGTGAAATCGGTTCAGGCGGTAGCGTGGAGCGCCTCTGGCAGCTGGCGGACGCCCTGGCAGGTATTTTCTATCATTATGGTATGAACTGCCTGCCCCTGGTGGAGGCCTGGGAACTGGATCTTCCTTACGAAGGTATCCTTTCCACCGATAAGACGGCCGAGGCCTGGCAGCGCAGCCTCTG
>JAUVIY010000118.1 GCA_030592625.1 Spirochaeta sp.
ATTCCGTATAAACTTCCATCTGGGGATGATCCGGGCCCAGGTGACAACGGCCGCAGGTTTCGGGGGCTCTGGCCTGGGCCAGGGAGAAGTCGTGCCGGGAGTGACAGGCGGCGCAGGAACCGGTGGAACCATCGGGATTAACCCGGCCGATACCGAAATTGGGCCATGTATCGGCGGTGAGTTTTCCGTCATCGGCAACTTTCACGAAGGAACCGTGGCATTGCTGACAGCCATTTACTGAAGCGCTTGGTCCTTCCACCACTTCTCCGAGAAAGTTGTCCAGACTGCCCAGCACCTCTCCGGCCTTGGCATGATGGGACGCTGTGAATTGCTCCGCCTCCAGGGCGTGGCATTCGGCACAGTCTGTCGGGGATACGATTGTAGCGACGAATGCGTCAAAATGCTCAAAACCGTCGATATCACCCTCATCGGCAAGGTGGCATTCGGCGCATCCGACACCGGCGTCACCATGGCCGCTTCCCTTCCAGCTGGCAACAATTGCGGGAGTTTTCTTGGTATGGCATTCCAGGCAGCGTCTCGAATCCGAAGTTACAACGGCATTCGATGTGTTCAGTATCAGGGCCTGGTTCTTCTCGATAGAGCATGAGACCGTCAGGGCCAGCATGGTCAGAATAATCAGAAAAATGCTGATTCTCATTTCTTTCCCCCCTTGCATCAGTAATAATCCCGGAGACTTCTGAGCCTTTCCGCGTGTTCGGCCTCAAAAACGGCCAATCCCTTGATGAATTCCTTGAAATCTCCGGACACCGAGGCTGCCGCGCTGTTGTACATGGCCTCTGCGTGTTCCTCCCTGTCGATGGCCAGGGATATCAGGTCCGCTACCGACAATTCGTCTTCGTATTTGTCCGGCATGGACAATTTGAAATCAGGCGGGAACTGGATATAGGCCTGACTTTTACCGACGTTATATTCCCTCAATATCTTCGCGTGGGCCAGTTCCTGCTTCTCCAGAAGCTCGGCAAGTGATTTGACGGGTTCGGCGAGATTTTTCTTGAGCATAGCCCTGTAAAAAGCGGCCGAGTCATCTTCAAACTCCACGGCGAGTTTCAGAAAGTCGGCGATGGACAGAAAATTTTCCTTAGAACTTGTCATACCATATCCTCTCTTCCGGTACGTCCTTTGCAATCAGGGCGGCCGTGACGGCATCAATCATTATGGGAGGTCCGCAGAGGTAGGCCTCTCCACTGATATCCCCGGGCAGCTCCTTTTCAATGACACTGTGAATGAAGCCGATTTTTCCGGACCAATCATCATCAGGCTCAGAAAGCGCCGGGTAATATTTGAGTCCGGTTTTATGAGCTGCGAGATCGACAAATTCTTCATGATCGTAAAGATCTGCAGTGCTTCGGGCACCGTAAAAGAGCCAGAGCGTCCTGTTCATGTCGTGCCTGTCCCAGTGGAGCAGAATGGACTTTATGGGAGCCAGACCGACTCCTCCGGCGACACAGATAATGTCCCTGTGGGAATCCTGCCTCAGGAAGAAGTCGCCGTAGGGTCCGGAGAATTCCAGGGGTTCCCCGACAGAGAGGGAATGGATGTAGGTAGAGCCCAATCCGTCGGGAATGAGTTTGACGTTTATCTCGATTCGGTCCCGGTCGTCGGGACAACTGGCCATGGAATAGGCTCGATAATCAATCTCCGGCCCGGTGGGTATTTTAACCTGAACGTACTGACCCGGTTTGTAGGTAATTTCATCATCCCCGGACAGGGAAACCCCGACTCTCCTGATATCAGAAGTCAATGGATCAAAAACGGTGATTTGCCCCGTGTATTCCCTGATATTCAGGTATTCCTCGGGGATGTGCAGTTTCATGTCATTCTTGACTTTCAACTGACAGGTGAGTCTGTAGCCTTCCCGTTTCTCCACCGGACTGAGCATCAGCTCTTCAGTGGGAAGAACCCCGCCTCCACCTTCAGTGACGATCAGCTTGCAATATCCGCAGGTTCCCTTGCCGCCGCAGGCCGAAGGAATGAAATACTTGCTTTCGAAAAGATTCCGCAGAAGTGTCGTTCCGCCCTTCGCCTGAATTTCCTTGTCGTCGTTGATGGTGAGAGTACAGGGACCGTAGTTGTTGATCACCCTGTCCATGAATATCAGCAGCAGCGCGATAATCAGGGCAAAGGAGTTTGAAAATATCAGAGCTTTGAGAATCATAAACCGGCCACTCCGGTAAACCCGATAAATCCCAGGGCCATGATTCCGGCAATAATGGCGGTTATCCCCGGAGCGCCGAAATTACTCAAGGGTTTGGAAAATACAAGATTTCTTCTGAGCCCGCCCATTGTGATGATGGCCAGCAGCCACCCGACGCCGGATCCGAATGAGTATAGAACGGTTTCGATGAAACCGTAGGATCGAAGGACCATGAAGAGGGATATTCCCAGAATGGCACAGTTGACTGTAATCAGGGGCAGGAAAATTCCGAATGAAAGATAGAGTATCGGAAAATAGCGATCGATGACGATTTCCAGTATCTGGACGATGGTCGCTATTGTCACGATGAAGACCAGGAACTGAAGATATTCGAGTCCCAGAGGTACCAGGATGATAGTCTGGATAAGCCAATTCGCGGATGCGGTGAGGGTCATCACCATAGTGACGGCGATCCCCATGCCGGCGGCAACGTTAATCTTTTTGGAGATGGTGACGAAGGGACACATACCGAGGAAGTATGTGAGAGCGATATTGCTGGTGATAACCGAGGCGAATAGCAGAAGAAGCGGATTCATGACTTGCTCCCCCTGTTCCGTATCATATTGATAATCAGGATGAAGGTTCCCAACGCGAAGAAGGCCCCGGGAGGAATCGTGAACAGGGCGATACGTGGTAACTCATCGGGCAATAATGTAAACCCGAGAATCGATCCGAAGCCGATCAACTCCCTGAATATCGATATGAGTGTCAGCGAGAACGTATAACCCAGTCCGACTCCCAGTGCATCCGCTACAGAGAGGCCGACGGAGTTGTTTATGGCATATGCCTCTGCCCGGCCCATGAGTATGCAGTTCGTAATAATCAGGGCGACATAAGGCCCAAGGGCCTTGCTGGCTTCCGGCAGAACAATCTTGAGAATCAAATCTACGGTGATAACCAGGCTTGAGATGATGAGCATGTACGCAATCATTCTCACCCGTTCGGGTATCAGGTTTCTGAGTGAGCTGATTATGGCTGAATTGACCACCAGGACCAGTGTGACTGCCGCGCTCATAACAAGGGCGTTGCTCACCAGGTTGGTAACGGCCAGGGTGGAGCAGAGTCCCAGCATCATCCCGAAGATGGGATTATTGTGCCAGACGCCTTCTTTGAATACCATCCAGCTTTTGGTTTTGAGGAGTTTGTATCCCTTCTGGGGGACTTTCAGATTCACTGAACCCTGATTCATCGAATCACCCATATTCAACCCCCGAAATCCCTGTTCAGGTTTTCAAGTCCCTCATTTATCAGTACTTCAAGGGCCTGGCTCGTTTTCGTCGCCCCGGAGATGGCATCAACCTCATTGGCAGCTATTGCGAATTTAACAATCTTTACCTGCGGTTCAATGGAAAGCCCGGAAAATGAGTCCTGGAAGGACTTTTCGGAAATACGACCACCCAGCCCCGGCGTCTCTCCCTGGGAAAGAACCCTGAGCCCGAAAAGTTCCGATTTGTCCATTTCCACGGCGATAAGGACTTCTATCAGGCTCCAGAGACCCGGTCCCCGGGACTTGAAAGCAACCGTAGAACGATCCGCTTCCTTTCCGACATAGTAGATATTGACCCCTCTCTCAACTGTATTGAACCAATCGGCAAAATCCGATTCCACTGTTTCCTCAGTGAAGGGATAGTTGTACAGGTCCAGAATCTCCGCGTAAAGACGCCGGTTGAAAACTGCCGAGGCCTTAATATACGCGAGGTTTCCTCCGGTAAGCAGCAATGTACAGAGTGTGAAAAGGATAAGAAGAAAAACCACCATCCGGAAATCTTTCATGCGCCGGCCTTCCTGAAACGTCTCTGAAGAATCCCGTAATCGATAATGCCTCCGAAGATCCCCGCAAGAAGTACTGCAAAGAGGATGCCGTCCGGAAAGGCTGAGAATCGACGGATAACGGCTCCTGCAATTCCGGCGATGATTCCGGTTACCCACCGTCCCCGGGCGGTCCGGGAAATCGTTCGATAATCCGGAAGGATGAAAAAGGCCGTTAGCAGAGTATTCCCGAGCAGCATGTCGGCGGCACCCAGGGCTGTTTCCGGGGAAACCAGATCGATGATAAAGAACACGATTATATAAGAGAGAATAAAGGAGAGGCAAATCCGATAATCAACGGCTCGCAGGAGGAGCAGGAGGATGCCCAGGATGATAATAACAAGGGGATAGGCGGCACCGGCTGTCTGCGGGAAGGCACCCCTGATTAGCGCGGGAACCAGGTTTGAGCCTGCTTCCGAAAAAAGGATGTATGGGTTATCCACTGTTGGAACGCCGGCGCCCCAGTGGGAGAATCCTGCAAAAGCCTCTGTAAAGGGATAGATATAGCCGTATCCGAAAGCCTGAGAGAAACTCAATACAGCAAATGTCCAGCCGAAGGCGGTAGGGGAGACGATCGCCCGGCCGTGCCCCCCGAAGAATACCACTATGATAATCAGGGTGAAAATGATGGCCAGGGATGACTGGAGCAGGGGGAGAGCCGGAGGCAGAACAAGTGGGATGAGAAACCAGGCCGTAACGGCATACCCCCGGTCTTTTTCTTTCTGTAATCTTCTGGATCCTTCCTCAATAAGGACACCCAGAATGCAGGATATTGTCAGGAGGGCGGCAAGACGCCAACCGTAGCGCCCGATTCCCAGGAGATACAGGGGTAATGTTGCCAGAGAGATGATGTAATCGTTTCTCTGTGATCTATGAAGCGTCGTCATTGATGCCTCCGATCCCTGTACTGAGCGGGATATTTGACGGACAGACATGGGTGCATAGTCCGCACTGAAAGCAGAGATCGGCACCCAGGGAGTCCAGATCTTCAGCGCCGCTTTCGGCAAAATGGAACAAGATGCTGGGGGAAAGCCCCGCCGGGCACACCGATGAACAGGCCAGACAGTTGCAGCAGGGGCGCCGGGTGTCCAGGGCTTCGGAATAGTTCCTGTACGACAGTTTTCTTCGAGCCGAAGGTCGCTTCAGAATTCCGGATCTGACCACATCAAGACGCAGCATCTCCTCTGCAATGGCAATCACGTCTGATTCCGGTCCGATGATTTCCTCAGGGTCCAGTTCTCTCCGAGTCAGTGGATTGAATATAACCTGGTTTTCCGGGGGTATCTTCGTTTCGGGAAGAGAGTCGGAAAGATACGAAACGATATCCTTTACCCGAGATCCTCCGGGGGCCCTGACCCGGATGATCGACTCCGATCCCAGATGGACTTCGATATATCTGACATTGTCGAAGGATTTTCCGCAGATGGCCTCATACAGCCTTCCGGCTTCAGCAGGTGTGAGTAATATTCCGTTAAATGATCGTTTATTAAAATCTCCGGCGAAATCCCCCCGATACCCTCCAAGCCCGGCGATTACCACCTGTTTCAACCCGAAGCGGGACTTGATTGCCGTCATAGTGGTATCCGGATCTCCAATGAGATCGACGTCATTCTGTCTATGTATTCCCTGAAGCCGGAGATCTGTCCTGAAATCAACGGTCAATCGGTCCTGTCGTGAACTGGCCCACCAGTTGCGCTTTTCAGGGGCAATGAGTTCCAGAAAATCCATTATATTCGAAGAAACAGGTGAGTTGATTGTTGAGGCACTGTGCATAACAATAGCTTCGTACTTCAAATCAGTTCCTTGTTGAATATATGACTGAATTATCTATTAATATATGTTAATCGATAAATTGATAGCTATCAAGGAATCTTTTATGCCTCAATAAGTACAGTATGCATTGCCTATTTCATTCCTCCGATGTTTGCAAAAAGATATTTGCATTGTGATAATGTGGCTATGGGTGTTCAGAACGGCCTTCTCAGGCATCATGTCACTAGAAATCCAGCTTTTAATTCAGGATGTACTATGGAAAGATTTATCCTGGGCATCGATATTGGTGGTACAAAATGCGCCGTGATTCTCGGAAATGAGAATAGGACCATCATTGAGAAACGCATCCTCAAGACAGACCATGGTGTATCAGCATCCACCATGATTGAACGAATCATCGATGCCGCGGACGAGATGTTTCTGAATCATCCCGATAAGGCGATTTTCGCCGTGGGAATCAGCTGTGGAGGTCCGCTTGACAGCAGGACGGGGACAATACACTCACCCCCCAATCTTCCCGGATGGGACGATGTGCCTATCGTTGATTTGGTCAGGAAAAGGTTGAACACGCCGGTTTTTCTCCAGAACGATGCCAATGCCTGCGCCCTCGCCGAATGGAAGTTCGGAGCCGGAATGGGTTGTAATAATCTGATATTCCTCACCTTCGGCACCGGGATGGGGGCCGGGTTGATTCTCGATGGCCGGCTTTATTCCGGAATCCGGGATATGGCCGGAGAAATCGGTCATATCCGTATGGAAACAGACGGCCCGGTCGGGTATGGCAAGACCGGTTCCTTCGAAGGTTTCTGCAGTGGTGGAGGAATTGCCAAGCTGGCTGAGATCCGGGGCAGGGAGCTTCAATCTCTCGGGAGGGCGATACCGTTCTGTCCCTCACCGGAAAAACTGGACCGTATAAGCGCCAGGGACGTTGCCGAGTGGGCACGCAAGGGTGAAAAAGAGTCGATAGCCATATACAGGAAAAGCGGCAGATACCTGGGGCGGGGACTGTCCATTCTTATAGATCTGTTGAATCCTGAGAGAATTATCATCGGCAGTATTTTCTCCAGAGACTATAATCTTCTCTATCCATCGGCAATCGAAGTCATAGAAGAGGAATCATTGAGAATCCCGATGGAGTCCTGTGAGATTCTGCCAGCCGGATTGGGGGACAGTCTCGGAGATATCGCCAGCCTGGCCGTCGCACTGAATGGAGTGAATTGTCTATGAATGAAAGTGAAGATTTTTCGGATTTATACATCAAGTACCCGGAATTAGAATCGTGTTCCGAAGATATCTCGAGGACTTATGAAGCCCTCATTACCTGTTATTCCAGGGGGGGGACTCTTCTAGTCTGCGGAAACGGCGGAAGTGCCGCCGATGCGGATCATATCGTCGGAGAGCTGATGAAGGGTTTTATGAGAAAGAGACCCGTGGGGCAGGAAATTAAGGAACAGTTGGGCAATCTCGAACCACAGGTTTCCGCCTATTTAACGGAGCATCTGCAGGTTCCTCTCCCGGCAATCTCCCTGGGGTCTCAAAGCGCCTTGCAAACGGCATTTGCCAACGACGTGGCCCCGGATCTTGTCTTTGCCCAAAGCGCACTCGGCTACGGCAGAAAAGGGGATGTCTTTTTGGGAATCACGACTTCCGGGAACTCGAAGAATGTCTATTACGCCGCCGCTGTCGCTGTATCCCGCGGACTGACGGCCATCGGGTTGACCGGTGAAGACGGCGGTATGCTTAAAGATATTTGTCAGGTGTTGATTCGGGTGCCTGAGACCTCGACCCCCGCTGTTCAGGAATTGCACCTG
>JAUVIY010000228.1 GCA_030592625.1 Spirochaeta sp.
AGTGTCACCGAGAACGCGTTGATGGCGTCTTACGACAAGTACGAATCCGGTATCTTCATCCACGCCGGAAAGGTGAGAGCTATCACGAACGAATATGTTAACAAGCTGAGCATTAAAACCCCTACTGTCGATCAGCTGCTGAAGAACCTGTCCGGTGGAAACCAGCAGAAAGTGGTTATAGCCAAATGGCTCATCAATGATGCGGAAATTTTTATCTTCGATGAACCTACACGGGGTATCGACGTCGGTGCCAAGAGCGAAATCTACACGTTGATGAACGAATTAGTCGCCCAGGGCAAGTCCGTCATCATGATCTCTTCCGAACTTCCCGAGGTACTCCGCATGAGCGACCGCATCGTCGTGATGTGCGAAGGCCGGGTCACCGGAGAACTGGACATCGATGGAGCCAGTCAGGAAGAAGTCATGAAGTACGCAACAATGAGGGAGAGTGTATGAGTGATATCAGCAGTCAGAAAAGCATGAGCGATAGAATAAGGGAGATCGGAATGCAGAAATTTCTGGCTCCCGCCGCCCTGGTTATTCTATATATCTTTTTCGGCATCTTTGGAAGAAATTTCTTCTCCTTCACCTCATTGGTAAATATCCTGGATGCATCCTACTACATCGGATTCATCGCTGTCGGCGTCACCTTCGTTATCATTACCGGAGGCATCGACCTTTCCGTCGGGACCGTAATGATGTGTGCGGCCATTATCGGGGGAACGGCCTACAAAAGTTGGGGATGGCCCATGTGGCTCGCCCTGATCCTTATCATGGTGGTTGCCACCGCTTTTGGTTTCTTTAATGGAATAATGGTTTCCCGGCTCAAACTCCCACCTTTCATCGCCACTCTGGGAACGATGATGATATCCATGGGTGTCGGTTCCATGGTTTCCAGGGTCCGAAGCGCAACTTTCCCCACCAGATCGGAAGCCGACGGCTGGTTCAAGAGCATCTTCAAGTACCTCGGTGAAGACGGATTGACGATACCTACCGGATTCATTGTCCTCATCGCCACTGCTACCATTGCCTATCTCATACTCACAAAAACCAAGATGGGACGTTACATCTTTGCCGTGGGCTCAAACAAGGAAGCCGCCCGGCTCTCCGGCGTCGATGTCCGGAAATGGGAGATGATGGCCTATGCCATCAGCGGTATGACGGCCGGTATCGGCGGCATCGCCTTTGCTGCGGTCTACACCACTGTGATGCCCGCTCAAGGCCAGGGTTTCGAGCTCCATGCCATCGCCGGTGCGGTAATCGGTGGTACCTCCCTCTCAGGCGGTGTCGGTTCGGTATTCGGTACCCTCATCGGAGTTTACATCATGAGTACCCTCCGGGTCGGCCTGCCTTCCATGGATCTTCAGGCTCACTTCCAGATCTTCTTTACCGGAGTCGTCGTTATCGGTGCGGTTCTACTTGATCTCTACCGGAACAAGAGGGCCTCCGAAGTGCGAATCCTCAGCCCGGCGGACTCTTACCGGAACGCCGAAATGAAGAAGATCGCCCGAATGAAAGAAGACATCGCCGGGGTGAGAGGTCCCGATGCCGATACGAAGAAGAAAGAAATCGCGGCTCTTCGCGCCAGGATAAAATCGACTTACAACAGCATGAGAAAGGAAGAGAAGGCCGAGAAGAAACGCATCCTCGAAGAAGAGAAAACGGCGGAGAAGGCTTTCCATCAGGAGCTTAAAGAAGGCTGAGGCCTTTATTAAGGCAAGCCCTGTGTTCCAGCGCGGGCTGAAAATAAGAAAAATCCCGGCCGTCGGCCGGGCGCAAATAAACAAGGAGGAACGTATGAAGAAAGTTACTCTCATACTTCTCACATTGATTCTCGTGGCTTCCACGGCTTTTGCCAATGGTGGATCCGATTCCGACAAGGCCGGCAAGCCTTACATCGCCGTCGTCTCCAAGGGCGAACAGCACGATTTCTGGCAGCAGGTTAAGCGCGGTGCCATGGATGCCGCCAAAGATTATAACGCTGATGTCACCTTCGAAGGCCCGCCCTCCGAAAGTGATATTCAGATCCAGGTTGAGATGCTCAACAATGCTATGGCCAAGGCTCCCGTGGCCATCGCTCTAGCCGCACTGGACACCACTTCCGTTATCGATCAACTCACTGAACTGAAGAAAAAGGGTATTCCCGTGGTCGGTTTCGACTCCGGCGTTCCCAATGCTCCCGCAGGCTCCATCGTTGCCAACGCATCCACCGATAATGCCGCCGCCGCCGGTCTGGCCGCTGAAATGATGTTTAAAATCATTAAAGCTGACATTGAAGCCGCAACTGCCGCTTCTCCTGTGAAAATTATTGTTCTAAATCAGGACGCATCCGGCGAGTCCCTCCTGAGCCGCGGTAAGGGCTTCAGGGACGGTATGATCATGCAGATTGACAAGAACAGTTCCCTGTCCAAATCCGACATCGCCGTCGTGGGCAACCCGGCATATATTGCCAGTAATAGTCCCACCTCCGGTAAAAAAGTATTCATTGAGATGATTGTTCCCGCATCCCCGGCCAGTACCGATGCCGCCGCTTCGGCCTCGGCTGCTCTGAACAAAGCCGGAGATGAAAATATCCTTGGTTTTTTCTGCTCAAACGAAGGTACCGTCAAGGGCCTGCTGGCCGCAACCAATGACGGTGCCGATCTGGGAACAAAGTATGACATCGTAGCCATCGGTTTCGATGCCGGTGCCGGTCAGAAGAACGCCGTCCGTCAGGGCCTGTTCGCAGGCTCCATCACCCAGGATCCCTACTCCATCGGCTACCTGTCCGTCGAGCTGGCATACAAAGCCTGGAAGGGTGAATCCGTATCCGACGTTGACACCGGTGCCAAGTACTACACCGCTGAAAACATGGACGATGCCGATATCGCTCCCCTGCTTTACGACTGAGGAACGAACAAATGATGTGATGCTATACAGGCTTGTAAGGGCCTGTCACCATTTACATCTTGCTTGACTTGAATGTTGACCCCCGGCGGATGCCGGGGGTCTTTTTAATTCCCTACAGCGGTATACACCCGTGTTTCTTGATCGGTTCCAGTTCCTGCTTCTCCGCCAGGATTTCCAGGGCCCTGATGAGCTTCGGCCGGGTATCTTCAGGGTTAATGACATGATCCACATAACCACGCTCAGCGGCCCGATATGGATTGGAAAAGAGGTTTTCGTACTCCTCTTCTTTCTCACGGATAAAGGCCTCCGGATCGCTGGTCTTTCCGGCGTCCTTGCGGAAGAGAATCTCAGCCGCACCATGGGCGCCCATCACCGCAATCTCCGCCGTCGGCCAGGCGTACACCACATCGCCCCGTAAATGGCGACTGTTCATGATGATGTAAGCACCGCCATAGGCCTTGCGCATGATGACGGTCACCTTGGGAACCGTCGCTTCGGCGTAGGCGAAAAGAAGCTTGGCGCCGTGACGGATGATGCCGTTATGCTCCTGCTGGCTCCCGGGCATGAATCCCGGCACATCCACGAAGGTAATCAGCGGGATATCGAAGGCATCGCAGAAGCGTACGAAGCGCGCGGCCTTCACCGAAGCGTCAATATCCAGCACACCGGCCTTCACCTTGGGCTGGTTGGCCACCACCCCCACCGGATGGCCGTTCATCCGACAAAACCCGATGACGATGTTCGGAGCAAATCCTTGAGAAATCTCGAAGAAGACGCCGGAATCCACCACTTCGGCAATCACCTCCCTCACATCGTAAGGCCTGTGATTGTCATCGGGCACAATGGAGGCAATCTTCCTGGAAATCCGCTCCGGTTTGTCCGCCGGCGGACTGTAGGGAGCCGGTTTCTTGTTGTTCTGCGGCAGATAGGAGAGGATTCGCCGGATGGTGAAGAGTGCTTCGCGATCGTCCTCGGAGATGAAGTGGGCCACACCGCTCTTCTGACCGTGTACCTCGGCACCGCCCAGATCGGTGGAGCTGATATCCTCGTAGATCACCTGCTTCACCACTTTCGGCCCGGTGACGAACATGTAGCTGTGAGACTTGCTCATCACCACAAAATCCTGGATGGCCGGGGAGTACACCGCCCCACCGGCACAGGGTCCCAGGATGGCTGTTATCTGGGGTATCACCCCCGAGGCGGTCACATTGCGCTGGAAGATACCTCCATAGCCGGCCAGGGAGTCGATTCCGTCCTGAACCCTCGCCCCTCCTGAATCATTCAGGGCGATAACGGGGACCCGGGCCTTCATGGCCATGTCCATCACCTTGCAGATTTTCTCCGCATGGGTGCGGGAAAGGGAGCCGCCGTTGACGGTGAAGTCCTGGGCGTAGAGATACACCGGGCGGCCGTCGATCTCCGCACTGCCGGTAACCACCCCGTCGCCGAGATAGCGTTGTTTCTCCATATCGAAATCATAGTTCTGATGGAGGCGGAACATGTCGAATTCCTCAAAGGACCCGGCATCAACCAACGCATCGATGCGTTCACGGGCTGAAAGCTTGCCCTGATTGTGCTGCTTCTCGATGCGCTGGACCCCGCCGCCTTTCCTGGCCTGGTCCAGCTTGGTTTCGAGCTCCGTAATTTCCGGGCTGGAGTTGTGTTTTTTCGACATCTTCTATCCCACCTTCATTGTCCGATCATAACATGCGGACAAGAGGACGAAGCCCCTCGTCTACAATGATCAGATTGATTCCCAAACATATGCCGGGATCGTTCCTCGCTGCGCTGCGGTACGACCCTAAATGCGAGAGAAATACCCTCGGGTATTTCCGAGCGAGTGCCGGGAAAGCATGGTTTCATAT
>JAUVIY010000219.1 GCA_030592625.1 Spirochaeta sp.
AGGATACTGTTCGAAGGCGCTCAGGGAGCCCTCCTGGATGTCGATCATGGTACATATCCCTATGTTTCATCAGGAATATCCACTACTTCGGGTGCGGCCATCGGCGCCGCTCTCGGCCCCCGTAAGATCGACAAGTGCCTGGGGGTGTTCAAGGCCTACCAGACACGGGTCGGCAACGGACCATTCCCAACGGAGATGAGCCGGGGAGATGATGTAAAACTGGCAAACACAATCCGTGAGCTGGGTCATGAGTATGGCGTTACTACCGGCCGGCCCCGGCGAATTGGATACCTCGATCTGTTGGCACTCAAATATTCCGGGTGGGTGAACAGCCTGGACGGATTTATTTTGTCACACCTGAACCTGTATGACGGATTCGAGACTTTAGGCGTTTGCACAGCCTACGAACTGGACGGTGAGCTCATCGACCATTTTCCTTCCAATGCCGCTGAGCTTGAACGGGTGAAACCCGTGCTTCAAACTTTTCCCGGTTGGGACGGTAAAGTTGCCGATGCCCGGAAATGGGATGACTTACCCGATGGAGCCCGTGATTTCGTCGGTTTCATCGAGGAATTCACGGGAGTTCCCATCCAGGGATTCTCAGTCGGTCCACTGAGGGATGAAACATTCATGAAGGAAGATCCTTGGACACAATCCTGATACTCGACTTCGGCGGGCAGACCACTCAACTTATCGGCAGGAGAATACGTGACTTTGGAGTTTATTCCGAGATCGCACCGGGAGACACTGATATCTCAGAGGTTCTGCACGACGGCGTCAAAGGCATCATTCTGTCAGGTTCACCTCATTCCTCATGGGATGATGGTACGCCGAAACCCGACCCCGCGGTACTGGCTTGCGGTCTTCCCGTTCTCGGCATCTGCTACGGTTTCCATCAGCTCACCCTCGCGGATGACGGTGAAGTGAAGCCCCTTCCTCACAGGGAATACGGGCGCTCCGGCGTCAGACATCTCAGTGCAAACTCTCTATTCAAAGGAATCCCGGAAGAATTCCTTTCATGGATGAGCCATGGTGACAGCGTGACCGTACCTGGAAAAAACTATGAACTCATCGCTCAAAGTGAGAACGGTATTCCCGCTGCCGCAGCCCATATCAACAAACCCCTTTGGGGAGTCCAGTTCCACCCCGAAGTCAGTCACTGTGAATACGGGGTTGAGCTGCTTGAAAATTTCGCTTGTGGAATATGCGGCGCCGGGAAGGAATGGACCCTCGAGAAATACGTTGATCAGGAGACGTTAAAACTCCGCCGAAAAGCAGCCGACAAGGATGTTTTGCTCCTGATATCCGGTGGTGTTGACTCCACTGTAGCTGCAGCACTCCTTCTAAATGCACTGCCGCATGAGAAAATCTGGCTCATGTACGTTGATACAGGCATGATGCGTAAAGGTGAAAGCGACGAAGTCGCCGAGAACCTGCGTTCTCTCGGAGCTGAGAATTTGTTACTGATCGATGCCAGGGAGAGATTCCTGAAACCGCTTGACGGAATCGAAGATCCTGAAGAAAAGCGCAGAATCATCGGGGATACATTTATCCGGGTTCAGGAGGAAGAAGTCGCCAGGCTTCTGCCGGAAGGCTACCTTCTGGCCCAGGGTACCCTGTACACCGACCTGATCGAATCGGGGCAGGGCGTCGGAAATAAAGCTCAGGTAATCAAGAGTCATCATAACGTCGGTACCCCCCTCGTACAGGCCAAACGTGCCGCCGGGGAACTCATCGAACCTCTCGAGAAGCTGTACAAGGACGAAGTACGGCGCCTGGGCGAACTTCTGGGCGTTCCATCCGCCATCGTACGTCGTCATCCCTTTCCCGGTCCCGGTCTGGCCATTCGGATTCTATCCGACGTAACAGAAGAAAAATTAAGTATCTTGCGGGAAGCCGATGCTCTTTACATCTCTGAACTTCGGGAGCGGGGTCTATACGATCGAATCTGGCAGGCATTCTCGGTTCTGCTTCCGGTTCGATCTGTTGGTGTTACCGGAGATACCAGAGATTACGGATATGTCCTGGGCCTGCGTGCCGTTGTGAGCCTCGACGGAATGACGGCGGATGTTTTTGATTTCCCCACGAAAGATCTGTTGGAGATTTCAGCGAAAATTACCAATACGGTGAAGGAGATCGGCAGGGTTGTGTACGATATCTCATCCAAGCCGCCTGCAACCATTGAGTGGGAATAGTCCTTCATTATTATTTGATCAGCGGTTGCGGGTCTTTTTTCTTTAATCACGGGTGATATAATCATTTATATGAAGCGTTTACGATACGACTGGTCCGTTATTCTTTTCAGCGCCTTATTGTTGACCTCTTGCGCCTTCAGTGGTGAAAAAGAAGCCGAATTCGGGGGTTATGAAGAACCCGGTGCACCCACGGCCTCCCGAAGTGAGGCCATGCCGGCCGCGGAAATGCAGGCAGCCGATGTCATGGAAGATTCAGTCTCCGGGGGAGATGTCCCGGCACAGGTTGATTCCGAATCAGAGGACGGCGAAACCGATCGCAAGAGAATCTACAACGGTTCGGCGGGTTTGATCGTCGAAGATATGGAAAATACCCGTCAGGATATTGAATCTCTTACCATGGAATCGGGGGGCTATGTAGAAAGCAGCTTCAGCGATTATCTGGTTCTCAGGGTTCCCGCTGAACAATTTGATGAAATTTTCGAAGCTATACTTGAGATGGGTCGGGTTGAATACAGTCGGGTTGAGACCTGGGATGTAACCGAGGCCTTTGCCGATATCGAACGTCGTCTTGCTACGGCGGAAGAAACGCGTCATCGACTCTACATTCTTCTGGAAGAAAGCAACGATCCCAAGGAAAGAGCACTGATTCTCAGAGAAATCGGCCGGCTCACCGAAGAGATCGAATCCCTGAAGCAGCAAATGTCGATTATGAACGCCAGGATTTCGTTTTCCAGAATCACCGTGCAGTTGATTCCGCGTATACAGGGTGATTTGTCAAGGAATGACATTCCTTTTGGATGGATCGCGTATCTGGATCCCCTGTATCCGGCGGGTGAAAAGCTTCGAACCAAAGTATCCCTCGACCTTGGCGAACAATTCGCCGTGTTCTCCCGAGAGAAAGTATTCCTGGCCGAAGACAGCGATGGCATGCAAGTCATTATTTCCACGGTTCCGAACAGCCCACGTGGCGACAATAACTTCTGGCAAAGAGCTCTTGCTTTCCATCTTGAACCGTTTTATTCCGAAATGACGGAAATGAAACAGAATTTCGGTGATGAAGAACTCCTCGGAGTCGAGCTGGTCAGCAAGGACAGGGAGCCATTCAGGTATTTCGTCGGCATTGTCTCCGATGGCCGATATTTGCATGTAGTCGAGATTTTCTCTCCGCTTGCCGCTGTTCGTTTTAAATCCATATATGCGTCCCTTGAAAGGGGGGAACTGAAATGAAAAAACTATTAATACCGATATTAATGCTTCTCATTCTTTCCCTGATTGTCGGAGCCGATGAAGTTGATACGCTTCATGTTGCCGTAGATGCCCGGGTTCTGGTATTCGACAGAACAGCAGCCTCAGCAGAGCTGGCGTCATGGGCGGAAGACAACGACGGGTATTTTACATGGAAATCGGAAGAATCCGTTAGAATCCGAGTCCCTGATGAAAAAATCAAACCTTTCCGCGGGTTCCTGGAAAACTTGAGTGAAATCGTTCTTCAATACGATCAGTCAACCTTTGATCTGAGGGAAAATCTTCTTCGAAGCCGATCCGCACTTGAAGCCAGGGAGGAAGTCCTTGCGAAAAATCTTACTTACCTGAGTTCCTCGGATGTTGAGGGAACCCTTGAGCTTGAACGGGAAATACGGCGGCTGTTGAATGAGGTCGACAGCTACCGCGGGCAATTGAGACGTCTTGAACACGACAGGAGAATGGCGGTTATCCAGGTGGAATTAAGTTTTCAGCACCAGACGATTCCCGACAGTCGCCCTTCGCGTTTCGACTGGATTAACGATATGGATTTTTACACGTTTATGAATGCCTATATTATGAATAACAGTGGAATCAGTTTCGGTTCCCCGCCGATTCCTCTCCCTGACGGTTTTGCCATTGTTGATAAAGCCCCTGTCTATCTGGCTGTATCTCCAGAAGGAGTACGATTGAGAATTGGAAATGTTGATAACTATCCCGAACAGACTATCGATTTCTGGGCCAATACCCTGTCGTCGGATTTGAGCAATCGCGGTTATCAGGAAGTCGAGACTAACGCAGGTTCAGATTGGGGTGATGATAAACTCTTCGTGTCCTGCCTCTGGGCGATGCCATGGGGGACTGAGGATTATCTATACCTGACGGCATTAAGGTTGAACGGCAAGAAAATTGAGATTCTCGAGATGGCGGGTAAAGCGGAATACATGATGAATTATCTCGGGGAGTGACAAAACTCGCCCTGTAGCCGGAACACCTATCGAATAATAGGATCGACGCTCAATTGCATCGCAGATCTGTCGCGCTGAGGGGTGTCGTTGATTCGGTAGCTCTCAGGCATTTCACGCATGGCGGGAATCGCCCTCCAGGCTTCGACTTCCTGTCTCAGCCCTCCGGACCGTCTCCAGCAGCTTACGCCGACATAGCTACGCTTTGTCCTGCACTCGTTCGGAAGGCAACAAATTAATTTGCTGCCTTCACTCTCTCCGTTTGGCCATCGTGTCGGCTCATCCTCCCTATCGGTCGGTGCTGCTTCCGCTTCGATTCCCGCCACCTATCGATAAAAAAGGACCGACGCCCAATGGCATCGGTCCTTTTTTGGAGGTGGCGGGAATCGAACCCGCGTCCGAAAGGTCAGGAACCGCACATCTACAGGTTTAGTCGGCCGGTTGGTTTTCGTGCACGGGGTAGGCGGTCG
>JAUVIY010000183.1 GCA_030592625.1 Spirochaeta sp.
AACTTTTCATTGCTCGCAATTTCGCTTTGCGAAACCGCTGTTTTCCTCTCATTCGTTTGGGAATCTCCTCTTTTTTCAGTGGAGTCGTTAATATCCGTCGGACATTTCCCGGTTCATATCTTTTTTATAAAGCTCGTTATACACAAAACCGCGGTTTCTCAGGCTATCCTTGATGGGTTGCGGGAAGGGTAAGTGCCGCCAGAATATACCTCTGACGTCTTTATCTATCTTCTGAACTCCGTCAACTTCCTTGGTGATCCAGAGAACGTAGTCTCCGAGGAACTTCAGGCGGACATCCCCCCGCATCTTCTTTGCATTGAACCACTGGTAGTAATGCCCGGTGAGACCTTCTTCCATCCAGTAGTGAGCGGCCTTCTCTTTGGCTACGTTCCACCGCAAATCTCCAAGGGCGATAATAACGGCCATTTTAAGATTATTGGGAAACATGGGTATGGCGATTCGTCCCCGACTGGTGGCCCGGTTGAAGCGCTCAAATGGTTCCCAGCACACGCCCCTGTCGCCGTAACAGGGAATGATGATGGTATGGGGGACGATTCGGTTGGTTTTCTGGCGGAAGGTGCGCCGGAATACACCGGGATCAACCTGCTCCACCTGATCCATGTATCGGATGACGTTTTCCCGGGTTCCTATGAGATCCATGTTCGGGAAAAAGAAGTTTTTCAACAGGAAGGGCAGATGATTGCCCTGTCGGCCGACACACATCTTGGCCATCTGCCTGATGCTGTCTATTTCGCTTCCCATCACCCCTTTGTCGGCTTTGCTCAAACCGCCCATCTGCTGAAACTTATCGCCGAGTTTCCCCAGCTCAGCATCGGCGTCTTTAAATTTCTCGATATTGAGGTTGATGTCCTTGTCGAGCTTATTCAACTTTCGCAAAATTTCACCGGCTCTGTTGAAGGACAGTTTCTGTTCGGGTGTATTGGCTATCTTGATACCGGGGATAATCGGATGAGACTCATGCTGGGTGATCAGCCTGATTTGGGAGTTCAGGTCGGATTCGAGCCCATCCCGGTTGGCAACCAGAGTCCTCAGAAGGGTAAGGTTGGCTTCCTTTGAGCCTTGTACTTTTTCCAGCAGGGCTTTGGTCTTGTTCTGGCTGCTCATCCTGGAAGGTTTCAGCTCATCTGTGGCCAGCGGGTTGATATTCCCTTCCAGGATGAGATCGAACCATTCATCGACATAATGGATGGGCTCGCCGAATTCATTACTGGTAATGACTTTTGAGATCATGCGCCGCTGTTCGAGGGATATCAGCGTAGGCAGGAAATAGCCGTATCTGAGAGCCCATCGTTTCTCGATGAGGTCTCCCTGATAATGTGTCGCCATGCTGCGTGCCAGATCCCACCAGGCTGGAATGAGACGCTGACGATAGACCCCCTTCTCCTGAGGATCCTCGGCTTTCAGGTATTTCTGAAGAATTGTATGGATGCGCTTGGAAATTTCACCCTCTCCGGTGAGAAGCTTGGAGTAATAGTCTTTTTCGAAGAAAACCGGATCGGGATCCTGCTCCCATTTTGTGATGGAAGGGAAATTCTCACGGGAAAAGTCTTCGGCTGGAACGTCTTTACGGTCCCGCTGCTGCTGGGGAACCTGGTCTTCGAAGAGATCTGAGAAGTCCGGAATAGAAGCAGGGGACGTATCGTTACCCAGGAGTTCAGCAATCTCCGGGTCAATGTCCCCTGCGTTCAAGATATTATCGGTCATATCTGGTTTGGAGGTGAAGGGAGTCGAACCCACGACCTCGTGAATGCCATTCACGCGCTCTAGCCAGCTGAGCTACACCCCCAGATGCGAGGGCTATCCTATCGACGGCTCTCAAAATTGTCAACAGAATCATCCGTGAATATTGCATAATTTCAGTGTTGTTCTGCATCGGATCATTAACAATAACCATGTTAGTTATCATTCTGGGAGACCGGAGTGAGACGGTCAAGCCCGTTTTGATTATACTTTGCATTCATGGACCATCAACCGGCAGCAACTCCCACCGCATCTATCATACTCGAAGGATTCTCGAAAGTACTGAAAGGAAAACAATCTCTATTGGAAAAAGTTCTTGCCGGGTTCCTGGCCGGCGGCCACATACTGCTCGAGGATCTGCCCGGTACAGGTAAAACAACTGTAGGCCGTACTTTAGCGAAACTGGTGGATGGCGCCGTTTTCAAACGAATACAGTTCACTCCCGATCTTCTTCCCTATGATATCACTGGCGTGGATGTCTGGGATGAAAGGAAGCGGGAATTCGTCTTTCATCCGGGACCCGTATTTGCTCATGTGGTATTGGCGGACGAGATTAACAGGACAACACCAAAAGTTCAGTCGGCCCTGTTGGAGGCCATGGCCGAATCCCAGGTCACTATCGGCAACCATACCCGCCCCCTGGCCGACCCTTTTCTTGTCATAGGCACACAGAATCCAGTGGAAACAGAGGGGACTTATCCGCTGCCTGAAGCCCAGAAAGACCGTTTTATGCTGTGCCTCCGACCGGGATATCCGGACCGTGAATCGGAATATTCCATTGTACGGGATGATCCCGGACAGTGGACACTTCCGGGCCTGGAACCTGTCTGTACACTGGATGAATTGCTGGCTATGAAAACAGCGGTGAGAAAGGTCCATATTGATGAGAGGCTGATGCACTGTACAGTCGATCTCGCTGCGGCGCTGAGAGACCACCCGGATACCATACTGGGAGTTTCCACCCGGGGTGCGTTGATGCTCACCGCGGTTATGAGGTCGTTGGCTTTTGTAAGAGGACGGGATTACGTCATTGATCAGGATCTGGCCGACCTTGCTGTTGAGGCCTACGCCCATCGTATTCGTTTACGAGGCGGAGCCGTCAAGGTGGAAGAACTCGTGGCAGATCTGGCCGTTAAGGAATTACGCCATATCCGTCATGGCTGAACGGTTACGTGTCCAATTCCGGCCGACACCAGCCGGTGTCGCCGTTTTTTTCCTCCCTCTCGCTCTGCTCTCCAAGGGGGTGCCGCAAACCGGTACAGCCGCTCTGATAGTCGGAATCGGACTGCCTTCCCTGGTCCTCATTTCACTTCTGTTTCTCCTGGCCGGCGCTTTATCGGTTATCAGGACAGCCGGGAAAGCAGAAACCTGCGTTACAGCTCTCCCGGCGGATTGTAAAATCGGCCGTCCTGTCTTTTTGAAAACCGATCCGGCCCGTTCCCGCTTTCTTCCCGGTATACGGTTGTCTGTGCATTGGATTCTAAGTTTCGGACCTTTCAGGCATCATGCGGCCGCCCCGCTTCCGGCGGCGGGCGCCGGTTCAGCGATGCTTGTTTTTCCCCGCCGGGGTGAATGGCTGGGCCGTTCCTTCATCCGGGCCTGCGATCCCTTCGGATTCTTCCGTTTAGATTGTCCCTGCGGAACTTCCCGAAATGTTGTTGTTCCGCCCGTTCTTAATCCTATTGAGGGCGCCGACATCCCCGGACGTCCCACTGCCAAAACGGCGACGGCTCCGAGGCTTCGTGAAGATGCCGATGAAAGACTGGAACGGCGTGCCTACATTCCCGGTGATGATCCCAGGCGTCTGGACTGGAAGCTCTATGCAAAAACCGGCGATATGCAAGTACGCGTGGGAGAGGAAGGAATCCCCTTCCGGGGACAACTCTGGCTGCAGGTTGTTTCATCATCGGCTTCCGGGTTCGGGGAGAAAAAACGGATTCATCAGCTCGATGCCGCTCTGGAAGCTGCTGCAGCCCTGGTACGGCGCCTTGAGGATGAGGGTCAGGATGTCCGTATCACATTGCCCGGTGAAGAGCAATGGGCCGGTACTGATACGGGTTGGGATGGACGGCTGGCCCGGTCTCTTCCCTCCGGTTCAGGTCTGCGGAAATCGCCGGCCCCGGGTGAGCGGCTCTGGATAATCGCTCATCCGGAGGATGATATCGGCAGGTTTGCCGCCACCGATGCATTAAGCCGGGGATGCCGGGTATCCCTGGGTTATCCTGCCGGGACCATGTCGAAGCGGACATTCTCCCGATGGCTGATAAGCGAAATCGGCCGAATGGATTCTGCCATGGGATGGATGGAATTCAGGCAGTACCGGCGAAAGCTGGAGCAGGCGGAATCTCTCTCTGAAGCGGAGGGGCTCGATGTCAGGCGGATCTGACCGATTCTTCGGAGTTCGACAAATTCCCCGGATGCTGCTTCATATCCTGGGATGGGTTTTACTCTGCCGATCCCTTCAGGATGTCGTGCCTCACGCCTGGGCCTGGACCGCTTTACCTTCAGCCGCCGTCACAGGGTATCTGGTATACAGACTGCGCCTGAGAATGGTGCCGGCGATAGCCTCAATTGCTCTGCTGCCATGGCTGATCCGACTGGCGGTATTTGTCGTTTCATCAGCCGTAATATCTGATCTGCCCGTCACTTTCGACAACGGGTGGTTTCTGACGGCGCCGTACCTGTATTTCTCGGCACTTTCAATCTACCTGGTTGCTCGTCGCCCCGGAGCCGGTATCGTCGAGACAATCATCCTTGCAGGTTTTACAACACTTCTGCTGGATCGTGATAATCTCTGGTCTCAATCCCTGTCCGGTCCTGCGGCGGATACTTTAAATCTCATCATCGCAGTTCTTGTCATTCTGCTCACGATTCTTTCGTTTGCAGCAGTGCGCAGGGATGTTGAGCTGAGAATTTCGGGAATCCCGGGGTCGAATCGAGGGCTTCGATTTTCTGCAGGCCGGATATGTTATGGGATAACCCTGACTGCCGCCCTGGCCCTGCTGTTGCTGGCGGGTAACCGTATCCGGCGGGACCAGTCCATCCAGACCGGCGGTGGGTTGCTGGCCAGCGATATGTTCCGGTTCGATTTCAGCGATGTACTTTCCCTTGAGCCGGAAATATCTCTCAATGCCGAACTCACCATGCTCTACCGGGAAGACGGGCCGGCCACTGTTCGTCATCTGCGTCGATATACGCTGTCGGGATGGGATGATGAACGAGGTTTCTTCAGGGATGGGGATATGGAATCGGATCATAATGCGAACCCAATCCCCGTTACCCTGCCCAAAGGCCCCAGGGACTGGTCTGAGGGAGATATTCAGGCCCGGATCGATGTGAGTCAGGAATACTATCTTATCGCCCTTGATCCGGAATCGTTCTTTGCTTTGAATTATCCGGTAGCTGTGGAGCCCTGGATTATCTGGGACGATGCCTCCTTCACCAGGGCTTACGCCGTCGAATCCAGAGTGTCGGTAGCCGGACCATGGGAGCTGATGGATACCGGGTATAATGTTCTTCCACGGAAACAACTTGAGTACTACCTCGAAGGTGGAGACGATTCTTACTTTGTTGAACTTGCAGATGATATCACCGTTAATCTGAATAACAGATGGAGCAAAGTCTCCGCAGTGGAACGTTGGTTTCATGAGAATTACTACTATTCTCTCAATCCGGGGCTCGCTCCCGACGGGGATCAGCTCAGCTGGTTCTTGAAGGAAACCCGCAGGGGCTACTGTTCCTATTTTTCATTCGCCATGACCCGGATCTGCCGGGCGGCGGGAATTCCGGCCCGTGTTGCGGTGGGATTTCTCACCGATCCCGATACTTCAACCCTGGGATTTGTACCAGTGCGCTCCGATCAGGCCCATGCCTGGGTGGAGGTATGGTTTGATGAATACGGGTGGATTACATT
>JAUVIY010000313.1 GCA_030592625.1 Spirochaeta sp.
ATACAAAAAGCACCCGCCGGGGTGCTTTTGTATTTGGGCCCACTAGGACTTGAACCTAGGACCGACGGATTATGAGTCCGTTGCTCTAACCAACTGAGCTACGAGCCCTGGATGCATGTGCGATCGGTCCGGGGAATTATCTGAAACTGACGTTATCGAAGATACTCCCGGACAGAGGCATATCCTATCGATGACGAGACGTATCGTCAATCCGCGGGGGAGCGACCTGTCCCTATTTGGGTTCAGGTTCCGCCCGGGGCTCCCGGCGCGGTCGGTTCCGAAATCGTCCTGGAATTCTGCCGAACCGCGCCAGAGGTCAGCCAACAAAAGAGGGAGCGAAAACCCTTTGCCCAAATCCGCCTCTCGCGGTACTCTCATCGATACGATGAAACTGACACGATTCGCTGAAAGATTTTCCAGGAAAACCGGGATTCTGGAGCTGATGGACGACCTCGGCCGGGCCATGGACGGCCGCAGCGACATGCGCATGCTCGGCGGCGGCAATCCCGCTCACATCCCCGGAGTGAACGAGATTTGGCGAAGGCGTACCGCCGAAATTCTGGCCAACGGGGTCGAACTTGAAGAGACCCTGGGTAATTACGATACGCCCCAGGGCAAGCATGCGTTCCTGGAATCCATGGCCGATCTGCTGAACCGGGAATTCGACTGGAATTTAACTTCGAAAAACATCGCCGTTACCAACGGAAGTCAGATGGCCTTTTTCCTGCTGCTGAATCTTCTCTCAGACACAGATACAGACGGGTTGAAGCGTAAGGTGTGCTTCCCACTCTGCCCGGAGTATATCGGATATGCCGACCAGACTGTGGAACCGGGCGCCCTGACAACCCGGCCGGCGAAAATCGAACTCACCCGCCCCGGTTTCTATAAATACAATGTTGATTTCGAAAAGCTCAACGTCACACCGGATATCTCGGCCCTGTGTATTTCCCGGCCCACAAATCCGACGGGAAATGTCCTCACCGACCAGGAGGTGGCCAGGCTGGCCGGGATTGCCGGAGAGAGGAACATTCCGTTCATCATCGACAATGCTTACGGCGCACCCTTCCCCAACATCCTGTTCCGGGATGTGAAACCCTATTGGGACAACCATGTTATTTTGAGCATGAGCCTTTCAAAACTGGGCCTGCCGGCGGTGAGAACCGGTATTATCGTCGCCGAGGAATCAATTATCGAAGCGGTATCGGCCTGTAATGCGGTTATCAGTCTCTCCAACGGCTCACTGGGTCAGGTATTGGTCCGTCCACTCATCGATTCCGGGGATATTCTGCGGCTTTCCAAGAACGTGATCCGCCCGTTCTACGAAAAACGCTCGAAATCCGCCGTTGCCGCCCTGCAGGAAGCCTTCGGCGACGACATCCCCTACAGGATACACGAGAGCGAAGGTTCCATTTTCCTCTGGCTCTGGCTGCCGGAGCTTCCCGTCACCTCGGCGGAACTCTACGAGCGGCTCAAGGCTCGGGGTGTCCTTGTCGTCAGCGGTCATTACTTCTTTTATGGTCTGGATGACCCTTGGGCGCATGCCGACCAATGCCTCCGGCTTTCCTATGCCCAGGATCCGGTGAAGTTCAGAGAAGCGGCGGATATCATGGCGGACGAGATTCGACGGGTGATGGACACCGGGAAATGAGCGGGCCGTTATGAGCGGGGGGACACTCACCTTCCGCCGGGGTCTCAAAGACGCCCTGCCGATTATCTTCGGCTATTTCTCGGCGTCCATCGCCTTTGGACTGCTGGCCCGCAGCTCATCCCTCACCCTCTGGGAAACTCAGAGCTTCAGTCTCTTCACCTTCACCGGTGCCGCCCAGTTCATGGCGCTGAATCTCATCAATGCCGGTGCCTCGGGTCCCCAGATTGTCCTCTCTTACGGGCTTCTGAACCTGCGCTACCTGCTGATGAGCGCCGCGGTAGCAAAAAAAGTGGATATCACTCATTTTCTCCAGCGGCCGCTGCTGGCTTTCGGTGTCACCGACGAGAATTTCGCCGTCACCACAAGCAATGAAGGACAAGTCACCCCGGCCTATCAGGGGGCGGTGGAACTCGGGCCCTGGATCGGGTGGAACCTGGGAACCTTGAGCGGTTGGCTTTTCGGCAGCATTCTGCCGGCGACTTTGAGTGCCGCAATGGTATCCAGTCTTTACGCCCTGTTCATGGCTCTGCTTCTGCCTGACCTCAAGAAGGGCCTGCCCTGGATTATCACGGCAGCCTCGGCGGCAGGGGTGAATACTGTCCTTGAATTGTGGAGCGGCCTGGGTTCGGGATGGAGTTTCATTATCGCGATGATGGTGGGGACGATTATCGGCATGTTTGTTATCCCGGCAGCTCCGGAAGGGGAAGCGGCATGAGCGATTTGAATATTATGGCAATCGTCATCAGCGCAGCGGTTATGAACTACATTATCCGGGTGACACCCTTTCTGATGACCAACTGGGAGAAGGTGCCTCTGGCGGTCCGTCGCTTCCTCACCATTATGCCGACGGCGGCCCTGGGGGCTCTGATTTTCCCGGGATCGTTTACGTCCCTGGCGGAAACCGGACGGCCCTGGGCGGCCCTGGGCGGACTGGGGGCCGCCGCCCTGACGGCTCATTATTCAAAGAATCTCATAATTCCTGTCGCAGCGGCGGTTTTAACGACCTGGGCGATTCTACAGTTCCCGTAAATCCCTGACTTCCTGAACGTAAGGGCCGACGGCTTTCAGAAGTGCATCCCGTTCCAGACCGGCCACTTTTATAATACCCAGCTTGTTGGTGGGATTATCACCCCTTACCGAACCGAATGCCAGGATATCCCCTCCCGCATCCCTGATGGCCCCGGCAAGATTGGCGAGTTCGCCCGGGATGTTGGGCAGGAGGGCCGTCAGGCGCAGTCCTTTTTCCCGACTGGCCAAGAGTTCGATGAAAATCTCAAAAATATCAGATTCGGTGATAATCCCGGTCAGTATTCCGCCGTCCACCACCGGGAGTCCGCCGATATCATGATCCGACAGCAGACGGGCGGCTTCCTCCACCGGTGTATCGGAGGTACAGGATACGGCGTCAGAGGTCATGACAGCTCCGACTTCGAGCCTGGCAAGGAGCGAAGACATCTCCCAGACATCCAGAGTGCTGGCAGGAGAGGGAGAGGCGTACAGTATATCCTTTTCCGTGATAATCCCGATGAGACCGCCTTTGCCGTCGATGACAGGAAGCCTGTGGATTTTTTCTTTTTTCATGATTTCCCGGGCATCGGTAACCGAGTCTGATTTTATCACCGTGAAAGGATTTTTCGTCATTCGGTCGTTCACGTTCATATGTTAATCCTAGACCCGGGGATGCTCACTGTCAATTTTTCATGCCCCGGGGAATCTGATAGAATGATTCATGGATTCGCCTTTTCCCCTCATACTCAACGGCGCGAAACCCGGAAGAAAGGATGCCGGGCAATTTGTCCATGCCCTGGCAGACCCTGAAATTCTGGAATCATCTGGGGGATATCTGTTCAAGACATGTCTGTGGGAAGGTAAACTTCACATCAGCATTGTACCGGCCATTTCCGAAGGGGAGAGACTGCACCATTACGACATCAACGTACCGGATCCGGAGCACATCATCGGCAGCGTCTCGGCTACCGGGGAATTCACTCTTCTCTTCCGCGCTGAAAAGATTGGAATGGATAACGAAGCCAGGGAACGCTGGAAATCAC
>JAUVIY010000032.1 GCA_030592625.1 Spirochaeta sp.
CATCTCACCAATGACTGTCTTGACCTGCTCCGATTCCAGGATCATATCGACATCTATGTTCTGCTTACCGGAGACAGCGATTTCCGGCCTCTGGTGATGAACCTGAGAAAGGCCGGTAAAGTCACCCATATCGTCTGTGATATCAAGAACGCCAGCAACGATCTCCTCAGGCTCGCCGATAACTTCACCGATTACCGGGATCTGTTCCCCTCGAACGATGACGACTCGAGTGACGATTCAGGTGATGAAGGCACCGGAAAAAAAGACAGCACCACATCCTATTCCAGGGAATACTGGTTCGAACGGCTGGCCGAAACGGCATCCATACTCCGCAAGGATAAAAAAGGCACCGATCCGGGAAATGTCAAAATCTCAATGAAGAAACTCAATCAGGGGTTCGACGAAAAGGCACTGGGTTTTAAGAGATGGGGAGATTTTATCGCCAGTGCCTTACGGGCGGGCTTTATCAGCATGGAGTCCGACGATAAGCAGTCGGAAATTATCCCGGGCCGTCAATTCAGTCAGGAGGCGGGATCTCTGCAGATAGCCCTGAGAACCCTGGTGGAAACCCTCACCGAAATGGACGGCAAATCACCGGATCCGATATTTCACCGCTACGGCGTGGTCAGCTCCAAACTCAGGGATAAAGGGGTGAATACCAAAGCCCTGGGATTCAACCAGTTTAAGAAGTTCATTTCATCCGCGGAAGCTCGGGGGCTTGTTGAAACTCAGGTGGAAAAACTGACAAATTTCGTCAAACGCCAGTAGTTGGTTCCGACGTTTCGGCGGCGTATACCAGCGCCGGGGAGAGTATCGGAATGCCGTTCCGGTGATCCTTGAAAGACCGGCACCATGGCCCGACAGGATCGGCAGGAACGAGTTCCCCCGGTCCCCAGGGTTCTTCGGACAACAGATCGTCCACCAGCAGTGCCGCCCGACGTCCCCGGTGGTGGATTTCCAGGAAATAGGGCAGTAGGGTTCCCGGTGGACGCAGTCCCATTGGACCCACCATGGGTATCAATCCCCCACCTATGCTGTAGCCCTGACCCGAAGCATTCACCCGGGAAGGATCCATAACACCACGACGGTGGACGGAATCGGCAGGTATGGCCCATGAACGACCGTCTGAAACGAAGATAAGGTAAGGCCTTCGCATATGCTTTTCGGGGAGACTCCAGTGAATGATGAGTCCCTGACCGGGACTGTTGTCCAGCTCAAGATCGCTGTCGAATTCACCCAACAACATGTGTCGGACCATTTCCAGCCCCATGCCTCTGCCGCCATCCAGATCCGCATCATCTGTCATGGTAAAGCCGGTTGTACAGAGGATCTCCAGTAAACCGGTTCCCCCCTCTTTGGAAATCAGCCCTTCTCGTTCAGCCCGTTCCATCACGACATCTTCATCAATACCTCTTCCGTCATCCTCGAAATGGAAGCGGTAGAATTTACCCGATCGCTCAACGTTAAGTCTCATCACCCCGGCTTCGTTTTTTCCCGATGCAATGCGGTTTGCAGGAGGCTCAATACCATGGCGCAGAGAGTTTCTTACCAGCTGCCTGAGTATTTCTCCCAGAAGTTCCAACGTGGCAGCATCAAGCCCCCCGGAGGCGACGGTCCATTCGAACCGGGCTTTGAGACCCCGGCGTTCCGCCAGACGCGAAACAGCTGCCCCGATATCAGTCAGCATTGGCTCCAGAGGTTGGAATGCCAGGGATTCCAAACACCTCTGTAATTCCGACGACAATGTTGATTCAGGAGTGCCGGGCCTGCATTCCAGTCGCCAGGCCAGTTCTTCGGCAATCTGCATTGTTTCGTCGTAACGGGATCGATTTACAATGAGCGACGCATCTTCATCATCGCCGGCTCCGGTCGATTCACCAATGGAAACTTCCCCGCTCTCCAGGATGTCCCGATAGTCCAGGCGGATCAGATCGACAACGTCAACCAGGTCGATATTGGCAGCCATGAACACTTCGGACTCCGGACTGTCTGAGGTGAACCAGAATGTCGGCCTGGAGAAATCCGCTTCGTGGTTGTCCATCGGAGGCTCTGCTTTAATCAAAGTCATGCCGGTTTCCAGTTTCGATGAAAGGAGATACGCCCGGGTGTACGGTAGCGGTTCGGACGGATCAATACGGCAGGTGAGGCGGTAGAAATGTTCTTTCCGCTGCCTGGATTCTTCCAGGACTTTTTGCTCAAGCTCAGTGAAACGAATGGCCTGGCCGACTGTTGTTTTCTTCTGTAAACCGGATGAGGCTTCAAGCACCCGTTTTTCAACGAGTTTTTCCAGCCTGACGGCGACTTTCCTCCAATTGATATCAAACCCTTGTGATGATTCAAGGGTATCTTCCAACAAGTGAGCTTCCTGCTCCAGATCTTCCCATCCGAGAAACGATGCACCCGATTTGAGGGAATGAAGAGCCCTGGCTATTTCAATCTTTCCGGGGCCTTTTTTCAATGAAGCCAGGAGTTCAGCAGCATCTCTCAAAAATGTATTTGCAAATTGAAATGCCATGATAAGATCAGTGCCTTCTGTCGTGAAGGGAAATTATAAGTTCAACCTCACCGCGGCTCAACTTGAGTTTTGAAGCAATAGTATCGAGCCCTTCCCCTTGCCTGTTGAGGACAAGGGCTTTTTCCCGGGTCGTAAGGGATTCGAAATCTATAGAGTTGGAGTCAGATTCGGGTTCGCTCTCACTCTCGCTCTCGTTTTCCACATCGATTGATAGAGGCTTGGAGCGGCTCAGGGACGTATAAACCCTACTGGCAAGATCGTGCTTCATTTTTTCCCGTTTAAGAACACCAGTTGTTTTGCCGGCCTTATCCACGAGCTCTCTGACTATGCGGATCTGATTCTCAAGCAGGGCGATATTACGCTCGGTAGTACCGTTCAGTTCCGTCACCATTTCACCGACTTCGATTTTCAGCTTTTTAACTATCATGTCAATCTCGAGTTCACGTCGGAGTCTCCGACGCCACAGATACACGAAAACCACGCAGGTGACGAGTGAAGCAAGAACCGAAACTGATACTGAGAGGAGGATCATAAGTCATTAACCGGACAGATCAATATGACGCCCCACATCCGGGTCGGTAACCACTTCAAGGTCGCTGGAATCACCGGGAGGAGATTCGTTCTCGTCTTTCTTGCGCTTACCGCCTTCTTTGGCTTCCTCCGAATCATCATCCTTGACAGCCTGCGTCTCATTATCGGCAGGCGTTTCGGTAACCCTGCGATCTTCTGCAAGTTCTTTCGTTACCTGAGACCTGGCAGCTAGAGACTGCTGCAGGGCGGACTGCTCCTTTGCGAGAGATTGTTCTTTGCTAACCTCTCCCATCTTTACGAACAGGGTCTGTAGATCGATGGGTTTGATACTCATCAGCATTACCTCCGAATGAGGTCTTCCTCAATATCCTGAAATTTCACGGTTCGGATATAATCGTCCTCGAGTATGAATGTAACGGGGCTCTCATAGGAATCTTTCACGACATACTCTACATCCCGAATTCTCAGGATAACTCCGGCCAGTACTCTCTTCGCTGCAGAAACCTTACCGTGCGTCTGCAGTGAATCCAGGTACTCCCGCCTCTTCCGTATCTCTTCATCGACAAGCTGGAGCTTTTTATGTAGTTCATTATGCTGCTTTCTCAGCTCATCGAAGAGCTGTTCTTTTTCCTTGGACAGGCGGCGGCGCTGCATCCGAACCTGACGCTTGAGCCCCTGGAGATTCAGGTCGACCGTATCCCGTTCCGCCTCAACGGCATTCCGCTGCTCGATAAGCTGTTCGATTTCCTCTTTGGCCTTGGGATCGAATCCCACTTCAATCAATGTTTCCGAACCGCCGGCCGATCCGAGAATGACAGCATTCACTTCTTCGGAAGCTCTCACATGGCCGCCGACGATCTTGGCACGACGGCCTTTACAGAGGACTTTCTTCTGGGAGACCACATCCGAATTGACGATTCCGGCACTGACAATAACGAACTCCCCGGCGTCAACCTGAGCATTCTGGATAAATGAGGACCAGATGGATTTACCGGCCGTGATGTGTCCAAACTCCTTTCCCTCACCGCCGTTGATACCCCGGGAGACAATAATGTCACCTCCGGCATTCAGATTGGCCTTTCCAACATATCCGGATACTTCGATCTTCCCCTGTGCGGTAACCGAATATCCATCTTCAACATTACCCTTGATGACCACGGATCCCAGGGCATTGACGTTCCCTGTTCTTCCATCAATGTTTCCGGGAATTACAAGAACGGTTTCTACAGTAATCTTACCGCTTTTCAGCATGACATGACCGCTTGCGGTAGCGACGACTGTGGCTCCATTATCGGCGATGGATACATTCTTCCCCAATCCGATTTCAAGATCGTTGCCGTCACGGGCGGGAATGTAGCGTCCATAGACGGTTCTGCCGTCTTTCCCCGGTTCGGGAGCCACCTTCCGTGCCAACGGTTGGCCTTTCACGACATTCTGATACTTGTTGAGTTCTTTGAAATCGACGCTGCCGTCTTCCCGCTCCTGTATATGTATCTTGTCGGACTCGGTTTCGAAATTGTAGATGACCTTGGCTTCAGCACCGTGAACGGGAGGTGTTCCTTCCGCCACAAGAACAGGTGTGTCGAATATGGGGAAATCCTCGAAATCCTGTATTGCGTCATCCAGGATACCGTAAACGATGCTGTTATTGGCCAGGAAACCTCTGATATCATCCACCGCCATATCAGCACCGCCGGGACTTGGTTCCATCACCTTGATATAAGCTTTCATCCCTTCTTCGATCACTTCCAGGGAGCTCAATGCATCATTAGCGGGGTTATAGATAAAATCACCGACCTTCACCCACATTATGTCGGCTTTTTGAACGACAACGGCGATAATATCCATGTCCGGTTCCATGATGCCCCGGCCCTGAAGTTTTCCCACCACGTCCTCGATGACGATCGGTATTCCTTCACCAACAGCGGGATAGACTTTCGCCCAAGCCCCATCGGAACCCAGACGGACGGCAAATCGACCGTTGGTATCCGTTGTCATGGGAACGTCTTCCTGCTCGTAGGACTTGAGATCGAGTTCATCCTCGAGACTCATTACTTCGCTTTCCATCTGATCCGTGATGGATTCATAAGCGATAATCCTCCAGGGAGAAGCTTTGATACCCAGAATACCGGACTTGCCCCGATCGAGGATTTCATATTCGAGAACCCGCAAAGGAAGCCCGAGTTCAAGGGAAGCTTGTTTCAGGGCATCATCCAGGTTCTTGCCGGACACCTGGACGCTCTTCATCTGTTTTGTCTTCTCGATCTCGGTTTTCATCCTATCCCGGAAATCATCGAGACCGATCATAGCTAAAATATACCTTTCTTCATATTGGTAAGTTTTCCGCGAAGCCGACTTATCGCTTTTGTATGGAGCTGGGAAATCCGGGATTCGGTGACGTCCAGAACCTTACCGATTTCCTTGAGGGTCAGATCCTCATAATAATAAAGAACAAGAACTTTCTTCTCCTTTTCCGGGAGTTCGCTGATAGCCTCAACAATGACACGGCGCATTTCACCCATTTCCGCAATGGCATCAGGCCTGAGCGAATTGGGAGATTCGATGCTTTCAACGATGGATATCTTGTCGTTGTCCTCACCGGTATACCAGACATCATTCAGTGAAAGAATCGAAGTACCGCTTACTTTCAGCATCATCTGGTTATACTGTACGATACTCAATCCCATTTCAGCGGCCACCTCCTCATCGGTAGCGGCCCTTCCAAGTTTGGCTTCGAGATGCTGGACGGTATCATCGATTTCCCTGGTTTTCTGTCTGACGGACCGGGGAACCCAATCAATGGATCTGAGTTCATCAAAAATGGCACCACGGATTCGTGTCACAGCATAAGTTTTAAATTTGACATGTTTATCCGGGTCGTACTTTTCAATCGCGTCAAACAATCCGAAGACACCGAAACCGACCAGATCGTCGAAATCCACATTCTGGGGCATGCCGACAGATACCTTGCCGGCTACATATTTCACCAGAGGCGCATATTGCTTGACAATCGCATCACGAATGGACTGATCTTTGGTGCTGCGGTACTGGTGCCAGAGCTCTTTCTCCGGAATTCCGGCAATTACAATGTCATCGTCGGCCATGCATCCTAACCTTTCTCGTCTCTCTTTATCACTGTATGTATAGCCTGAGCCAATTCTTCGGGATCATGATCATCGCCGGAGCCATTGGTAGTTGACCTTCGCGAACCCGGTTTGTCATCATCACTTTCAGAAAAGGACCCTGAAAACCGGTCAAGATCATCCATGGAATCTACAGGTTCTACTGTCTCTATATCCTCGTCATTCTCATCGATCTTATCCGCATCTCCGGTATCGGATACGGCATTTCCACTAACTTCATCCAAACTACCTGAAACTCCAGGTGCTTCGGAGGGCATCACAATATTAACACGGCTGCCCGGAGCATCTGCTTCAGAGCTGATTTCCGCCCCAACGGCACTGCCAGTATCCAGGATTTCAGGAAAAAACCTGGCGACAAGCAGATTCAATCCAATGGCTAACACCGTGAAAGCGACTCCTCCCATCAGAGCCCTCATAACAAGAACTCCGATACGAATCCCGCTCAACCCCCCGCTCAGGAGGGAAACCGCCATGGCGATAATGGCGACCACAACAACAAATTTCCAGCGAATGTTATCAATCACAAGTTCGCGGTTCCCAACCTCAGAATAGGCGACCTTAAAAATGCCGTCAACTGTCCAGACGACCGAAGAGTCGTTTGAGGAAACGGGACACTCCACCTCCTTCCCGATATTCTACTTTTTCCAGTCGTCCGACAATGTGGTGAAGGCACTGAGACGCACGACAGCGGGGGTCGCTGATTATGAAAGGCTTTTGCTTTCGCACCGCTGCGGGTACGGCAGGATCGTCATAAACAAAACCCAGGTAATCAACTTTAACGTTTAGGAACTGGCCGGTGATATTGATGACACGCTGAGCCACTTTTTTGGCTTCGGTAACACTGGAAACCCTGTTCACCACAAGCTTCAGACCCAAATCCAAATCATCAATTTCAGTGGAAATTATCTTGATGATTCCGTAAGCATCGGTGATGGCCGTCGGCTCGGGAGTTGTGACGATTACCGCTTCATCAGCAGCCTCAATGAAAGCCAGGACGTTGGAACTCACCCCGGCACTTGTATCGATGATGATGATATCCGCATCCGCCAAAGCAGTGAGCTCGCTGACAAAATTCTGTCTTTCTTCTTCCGATAGATTCGCTATCCGGCTGAATCCCGAAGCTCCGGCGACAATCTGTATTCCATACGGGGTGTCCAGAATGATGTCTTTCATCATTTTCTGCTTACGGATGACATGGTAAAGATTGAACTTGGGTATGACACCCATCACGACATTGACGTTCGCCAGCCCGAGGTCGGCGTCAAGGACCACTACTTTCTTCCCGAGACGTGTATAGGCGATGGCAATATTGATGGAAATGTTTGTCTTTCCGACTCCACCCTTCCCGCTGGCCACGGCTATGATGCGGGTTTTCTTCTCATTCGGGGACGCAGTCTGCCCACTCTGAGCTTTGACTATTTCTCTCAGTTTCTCTGCCTGATCGCCCACTATCATCTCCAGGCTGCAGTAAGATCTGCAGCGGGGTATTGTTCATCGAATACGGACTGATCGAAATCCAGCCCCTTCAATCTCGATAATAACCGGAGGGGTGAGGCGACGGCTATGTCCACGGGAACACTTTGTCCGTCGGTGAAGTAGCTCAACGGAATCCCGGTGGATGATATGGCACTTACCAGATTACCCACCCGGGAAGTCTCATCAAGTTTGGTGAGTATCACAGAGAGATAGTTAAAGGATTCGAACTGGTTCATTATTTCCTTGAGATCGGCAGTTTTCGTCGTCGCACTCAGAGCAAGATGAACCTCTGCCTTTTCACCACAGGCGGAAAGCAGATTCCTCATTTCCTCAATTTTGGTTTTATCCCTTGGGCTTTTCCCTATGGTATCCACAAGGATGAGATCGGCTTCAGAAGCCAGAGCAATCTGCTTACGAAGATCGTCATAATCGTCGACGGCCTTCACAGGGATACCCATTATTTCTCCGTAGGTTTCCACTTGAGCCCGGGCTCCGATTCGGAAACTGTCCACTGTGATGATTCGAACATCCGATCGATTGCCCGATAAACCGTGAACCGCAGCAAGTTTGGCGATTGTGGTTGTCTTTCCAACTCCCGTCGGTCCGATCAGGATGAAAATCCGCGGGCCGTCGATTAGATTCTGCTGAAAGTAAGAAACACTTTCAGCAATGAGTTTCGCTGCCGCATGATGAATGACATCCCGACCATCAAGATCGGCGGCATTGTGATTCTGTCTCAAGGAATTAAGTATTCCTATTATATAATCCCGGTCAAAATCATTTTCTTCCATGATTCCCGATAATTCGGCCAGAACCGGAAATGGTTCAGGCGGAGGAGTCGATGCGCTGATTGCAAGCTGACCTTTCAGGTCACGAAGTTCCTGTAGAACAACTTCGATCTGTTCTTCCGAAGTGTCATGAGAATCTCTTTCTATCGGAGCCAATGGAGCCTTTCCGGCTGCGGCCAATATTGCCGCACGGGTCTCGTAGTCACGGTTTTTCTGCACGGCCCTGGTTTCTTCACCGGTGCGTAGAAAACCCCTGTATTCATACTGAACTTTACCGAATAGACCCCGTAAGCCGGAGGCTGGTATGGTCTTCTGAATCTGGATATTAGCTCTGTCGCCGTATTTGCTGTGAATGCGTTCGATGACTTCAATATGGCTGTTACCCCGTTCACTGAAATAGCGCGGCATCAATCTTCTCCTATGCGGATTTCACCGAGAGATTCAATCTGAATTCCTTCGGCAATTTCCGGGACTGACAGTATGACCAAATCAGGCATTTCCCTGACTGTAGTTGAATGGACTAGTGACCTTGCCGATTCACTGCATAAAATTACCGGCCATGCTCCGGTATCACGTGCCGCTTTAACAGCATTGACCACGGCATTGATCCAGTTACGCTGGAAAGCGGGATCCAGAGCCGCAATATCTCCGATGGCCGTTTCAGTCCGGGAATCAATTATCACCTTCTCCACTGCAGGATTGATTGTCAGTACGTGCAACGATCTATTGTCATCCGCATACTGAAGACATATCTGTCTGCCCAGAGCCTGCCTGGTTTTCTCTATCAGATAACCGGTATCTTTGGACACCGCGGAAAAATCGCCAATTGTTTCCAGAATCGCAACCAGATTTCTTATACTCACCTGCTCTTTCAGGAGTCCCTGGAGAACCTTCTGGATTTCTCCAAGTGAGTATGCTTTGATTACCTCGTCAACCACAGCTGAATAGTCGCTCTTGAGCGTATCCAGCATGGAGCGTATTTCCTGACGACCGAGGATTTCACCTGCATGATGCTTGAGGATTTCGGTCAGGTGAGTCGCGATAATGGACGGACCGTCAACTACGGTGTACCCGGCACGTTCGGCCTTTTCGCGTACGCTTTCAGTTATCCATGTGGCCGGAAGTCCGAAAGCGGGATCAGTCGATGGTTCTCCCTCCAGCTTTTCCCGTTCTCCTCCCGGGTTGATGGCCATATAATGTCCCATTCGGATCACTCCACGACCAACTTCCGTACCCCGCAGCTTGAAGGCGTATTCCGACGGTTCAAGACGCATATTGTCCATAATCCTGATACGGGGCACTACCAGCCCGAGATCCAGTGCAGCTTCCTTCCTGATTCTTGTGACACGTTCAAGCAGTTCAGCACCTTGATCCTTGTCTACCAGGGGTATGAGACCAAAACCGAGTTCCAACGATATGGGATCAAGCGGTACAATCGGAGATATTTCCTGAGGCTCCGTCCCGGCTGCCATTTTTTCGGATTCGGCGGCTCCGGCTTCAGCTGTCTGCCTGCGGTTCAGCCTGTAAGCCAGAAATCCGGTAATTCCGGCCAGGGGCAGCATTATATACCAGGGGAAACCGGGAAGCAGACCCATAATCGCCATGAAAGCGGCAGCAACATAATAGATACGGGACTGACGGGAAAACTGGTAGCGTACATCTTCACCAAAGCTTCCTTCACTGATGGAACGTGTGACAATCAGACCGGTCGCCACGGAAACCAGCAGAATGGGTACCTGGGAAACCAGTCCGTCACCGATAGTGAGGGATACATAGGTAATCAGAGCCTGCTGTATCGGTTCACCGCGGATGGTGGTTCCCACGATGAGTCCGCCGATGATGTTTATAAACGTGATGACGATACTCACCTTTACGGTACCACTGATGAATTTCGTGGCACCATCCATCGACCCGTAGAAATTCACCGAGTCATCGAGGTGTTTTTTACGACTGCGGGCTTCATCCTCAGTGATGGCTCCCGAGCTGTACTCCGAGTCGATAGCCATCTGTTTAGCGGGGAGTCCATCCAATGCAAATCGGGCGGCTACTTCCGATACACGAGTGGCACCCTTGGTGATGACCATGAACTGGACAGCTACCAGGATGATGAAGATGATGAATCCGATTACCAGGCCCTGATTTCCCTCGGAACCGACGACGAACGTGGCGAAAGCTCTGACAATCCGTCCGTCGAAGGCCTCGCCCATGCCGAGGATGAGACGGGTCGAAGAGACATTCAAGGCCAAACCGAAAACCGTGGAAATAAGCAGAATTGTTGGAAAAAGGGAGAACTCCAGTGGATCCTTGTTATATAAAACCAACAGAATGATGAGCAGGGACAGCATCAGGTTGATGGCCATCAGAAGGTCGAGTATCACAGTGGGGAGAGGTATGATGAGCATCATGACGATGAGCACCACACCGAATGCGATGATAATATCGCCGGCCTGGCGGCCGAAGACACCCCGGAAAGTGCTTATTGTAGCGTCAGCCATATAGCCAATCTCCTAAACGGCCCTGCCGTTGAGACGGTACACTTCCGCCAGTACGACGGAAACAATATCCCAATATTCTTCAGGTACTTCGTCGCCGAGTTCCACGTTCTCGTAGAGAGCCTTGGCCAGGGGGCGGTTTTCAATCATGGGGACATCTGCACCCCTGGCGATTTCCTTGATTCTCAGGGCCAGATTGTCCTGCCCTTTAGCCGTGACGGTCGGTGCATGCATGATCTGGTTGTCCCACTTGAGTGCTACGGCGAAGTGCGTGGGGTTGGTAATCACGACATCGGCCTCCGGGACCTGACGGGCCATGGATGAAGCCAACACTTCCTGCATCCGCTGACGCAGGCGGCTCTTTATGAGAGGATCGCCTTCCGTTTCCTTGTATTCTTCCTTGATTTCATGTTTGGACATTTTCAGCGATTCACGGTGCTGCCGACGCTGAAAAAAATAATCCGGAATGGCGAAGGCCAACAGCAGTACTGCCGTTTCCAGCATCAGCCGGATAGCAATGCTTCCTACAAGCGATATCGACCTGAAAGGCGACATTTTAATGGCGTTTGTCAGTCTCGGTACCTCGGCCTTGATATTCACGTAAGCCAGAACGGCGATGATGACCACCTTGGCAATAGACTTGAACAGGTTGAAAAGAGCTTCGGCCGAAAAAAACGATTTTTGCGCCCATTTAGCGAAATTCGGTGATATTTTGCTGAAATCCGGCGTAATGGGCTTGGTGGAAAACAGAAATCCCACCTGAACGACATTTCCAATGAATGCAGCCAGGAAACAGATAGCCATTACCGGCGATGCCAGCCGAAGAAGATAATTCCCCACAGCCGTCATTGCCGAGTAGGAATTCCGTGTATCGGCAGTGGACATGGTGATGAAATGACGGATCATATCGGAAGTAATCCTGATGATGCTGCCGGAGAATGCCATCAGGGTTATCAGCCCGAAGAGCATGACGATGGCTGATGTTATATCACTTGATTTTGCAACCTTTCCTTCCTCCCGGGCCTTGCGGATTTTCCGCTCGGTAGGATCTTCCGTACGCCCTTCATCTTCTGCCGCAAACCATTGGAGATGAATTCCAAAGAGAGGATCTTCGGCGAGAGAAATCCGTCGTGTAACGACAACACCAGGCATCATGGCAGAGCCTCTTGAGTCGCAATGAGATATGACTCGATCATATTGAATCCCATATCCACAAGAAGGGACATCTTCTCGGCGATAAACGGCGTTGCAACAAGCATTATGATGAAACCCACTCCGATCTGTATCGGGAATCCGACCATCAGAAGGTTCATCTGGGGCGCTGCTTTGCCCAAAAGGCCCATCGTCACCGAAACCAGGATCAGTGTGCCGAGAATGGGGAACGCCAGAATCAGTGACTGCTCAAAAAGTCCTCCTATCGATTTTATCAGGATTTCTTTGAGGTATGGGCCGGCGGCAAGGAAATCCGTACCTTTCATGACCTTGAAAGAACCGGCAAGGCCCGTAATGAACATCCGTGTCATACCGCTGACACTGAGAAAAACACCAATGCCTATGAGATTCAGGAACTGACCGATGAGAGGGATTTCCACCTGGGCCAGGGGATCATAAACTTGTGCGGCTCCGAATCCCATCTGGAGGGAGAATAATTGGCCTGCTGTCTGGAAGATGGCAAAAATTATCTGCAGAAAAAGTCCCATGATGATGCCCAGGGCAATTTCAGCAACAAGCACAAGCGCATAACCAAGTCCGACCTGGGGGATGGGACCGTATAGGTCTCCCACAAAATAGTAAAATATCATAGCTGCAAAGAAAGACAGAGCGCCCCTGGCCAGTGGAGGAATGGCGGTAGACGAAGTCAGGGGCGCAGTTCTCAATAAGGCTGCAACCCGCGCGAAAACCAGGAGATAGAGTCGCGCTCCGTCTATTAAACCACTCCAATCATTCATTTGGCGAGATCCGGTATTCTTTCGAACAGAAGCGTCGTAAATGCCATTAATCGCGAAATCATCCATCCGAATAGCGCCGCCAGAACCCCCAGTATTGCCAGAATCTTCGGTACGAAGGTGAGAGTCTGATCTTGAATACTCGTAGTGGCCTGAAATATGGAAACGGTAAGACCGACTCCCATGGCAACGATGAGAACCGGAGATGCAACTGTCAGGATAGTCACAACAGCGGATCTCATCAGTTGGATAACATTTCCTAAATCCAAATCTTCATCTCCTTTAGTTGAAGCTCAAAACGAGTTGACGGACCAGAAGGGTCCATCCGTCAACCAGCACGAATAGAATCAACTTGAAAGGCATGGATATCATGACCGGCGGAAGCATAATCATGCCCATGGACATCAGTACCGATGCCGTTACCATATCTATGATGATAAACGGTATATAAATATAGATACCGATACGAAAAGCAACCGTCAGCTCATGGAGTACAAAGGCCGGGATAAGAACATAAGTGGGTACATCCGCAAATGTGGCCGGCTTTTCCAATCCGGCCATATTCATGAACAGGGTGATATTTCCCGAATCCCCGGCCAACTGCTTATACATGAAGTAACGGATCGGAGCGACGGCTTTATCATAAAGCTCGCCCGTCTCGATTGTTCCGTCGGCAAAGGGCACAAAGGCTTCCTCATAAATCTCCGTGAATGTGGGAAACATGATGAAAAGCGTCAGAAACAAAGCGATTCCCATGAGTACCGTAGCAGGCGGCACCTGCTGCAGCGACAAGGCTCTCTTAACGAAGTCAAGCACGATAGATATGCGGAGAAAGCTGGTCATCAGTACGGCAATTGAAGGCGCAAGACTGATAACCGTCAACAACAGAAGAAGTTGTATCGATAGAGCCGTTTCCTGATTGGATTCCGGCTCCCTCACCGTCAGGTTGACAAATGGGATTGGCGGTGCATTCGCCTCACCGAGTACTGGTGCTTCTTCCTGTGCAAAAAGTGCAGCAGGAAGCAGTAAGAGAATTGAGAATATCAGGACTGTCTTCGTCACGATTCTCATAGGTCTTTCAAACGCTCCCTTTGTTTTCGAAGGTAAGATGTCGGGTCTTCATTTAACGGATTATCCGTAATATCCGGTTTGGTTTCCACATTGTGACCGTAGGGTCCAAGCCCGAAGCGGTTCTTGAAGAAACGGGCGAATCCACCGCTTACAGATTGGGGAGTGGCTGTAGCATTAAGTCGAATCTCGTCAATGGATTCCTTGTCGTCGATTTCCGAAATCAAATTGACCGAATTACTGTTACTTCCTATGAGGAATACCCGGTTTCCAGCCTCTACGAGGTGCAGAGCGGAATCTCCCTTGAGTGGGCGTGTCGAGAACAGACGAATAGCGTCTCCTCCTTCCGCCTTGAC
>JAUVIY010000085.1 GCA_030592625.1 Spirochaeta sp.
GCCATTCTGGGTGCGAGTGGGAAATCGGGAGTTCTCTGTGCCTGGGAAGCCAGGAAACGGGTCGGCGCTGGTGGTAGGATTATCGGTATTGCCGGTTCAGAAAGAGGATTGGCCAGATTAAAGAGGGTGGACTTGTGTGATGACACTCTCATCCTTGATGCAAGCAATGCTCTTGCTTGTCACCGCGCCATTGCGGACCTCACACATGGCGCAATGGCGGATATCGCCATCAACTGTGTCAATATACCAAATACCGAGATGTCATCCATCCTCATCTGCCGGGACAGGGGAACGGTGTATTTTTTCAGCATGGCTACCTCTTTCACCAAGGCCGCCCTCGGTGCAGAGGGTGTCGGAAAAGATATCACAATGATAATAGGAAACGGATATGCGACAGGTCATGCCGAGAAAGCCCTTTCCATCCTTCAGGAATCGGCAGCGATACGAAAACTCTACGAAGAGCTCTATACCTGAGGGAGTCAAACATTGAAATACCCATTCTCGAACTGCGGGAGATGTGGTATCTGTAAGTACCCGATGTACAAGCCCCTGGACGGGGTAGCCACGCTTCTCAGGGGTGATAAAACGGTCCTGCAGCCCGAGAATCTGGTTCGGAGGTGTAGATCAAGACCTGCTCCCGATAAATAGTATCATTGGATAAACGACGTTCATTACCGGAACTGAGAAGACTGTCGGCAAGACCGCTCTCCTGGTGTTGCTGTTGGGACTGCTCAGGAGCAGAACGCCCCTCTTTTATACGTCCGCGGGTCTGGACGGAGAGGGGGCCTGTACGGTGACGGGGGATGAAAAACCCCGTATTCACTGCGAGCCGGGAGATCTGATCGCGACATCCTGTAGCGCCCTCGAGGAGAGCGGTGCCCGGTTTGAACTGATAGAAGTCTTCCCCTGGGTATCCGCCTTGGGCAGAACGGTGTTCGCCCGCGTAGCCAGGGGTGGGAGGGTGGAACTCGTTGGACCTGAAACGAACTCTCAGCTCGGCGAGGTTGTCCGTGTTGCGAGAATGTTCGCGGAGGGTGTAACGATCCTGGTGGACGGAGCGGCGGGGAGGCTTACGCAGGTTTCTTCCGTTCTCCGGGCGGGGTCCATTCACATGGTGAAGCTCGAAACCGCGAATTTTGGAAAGACTATACGACGGCTCAGATTGCTCGATCTGCTGAGTTCCCTGGAACCGTTTGCCGGTAACGAGAAGGAAGCCTTTGTCGTTTCCGGGGCTCTTACCGCTGAAACTGTTTTCCCTGATGATGCAGATACTGTCATCATCGAGGACCAGAGCCGGGTTTTCCTTCCCCCGACGGAGTTCAAACGGCTTCTGTCGAAATACAGGGTTTTTGTAAGGGAGAGATTCCCCGTGAGATTCTGCACAGTCCGAATCGTTGATCTCGACAGGGAGAAGGCCCTGGCTGAACTTCGAAAAGCCGCGCCCTCTCTGACGATCATCGGGAATCCGTATGAGGATGTTGCCTGACATGAAAAGAACGGTTGCCGAGTTTACACGTTTCGATGCTTTCTTACAGAGGATTCAGCCCCTCTCACCCTACGGACGGGAAGCCCTGAAGGAAATGAAACTCTACACCCACCGCGGTGAACTGGAAAAATGGTTCGATGCGGTCCAGCTCCTGATTTCGCTCATGAACGATGATCCGGTCAGAAAAGACCGGATAGAATACCACCTCGGACGGCTGCCTGTACTGCCGGATCCCGGTCAGACGGATTTGGCCGGTGATGATTTCTTTCTTCTCAAGCGTTTCCTGGTCCATTCTCGAAACATCTCGGGGCTTCTTCCGGAAGAGATTCTAGATCGCTTCGCTCTTCATTTTCGCTCGGATACCCTTCTCGAGAGGCTCTCTCTGGATGGTTCTATTGAAAGTTTCCGGATATGCGACGCCTATTCAGAAAACCTGACGGGTTCCCGACGCAAACTGCGGGAACTCGATTTTCTCATCGGCGAGGTCAGGAAGAATCACATTTCCGAGATCAGAGAACGTACCGGACTCGATTTTTCGAACCGGGATTTTCTGATTCTCGACGCCGATAAAGCCATGATTCTGCCCTCTGGAATCTGTTACCGGGAACCATATGATACGAAGTGCTTTCTCGTCAGGCCAATCATGCCGGAGTCGTATTACAGCCTCTACGCGGAGCGGGACAAGGTTTCGGATCTTGAAAAGCAAGAAGAATTTCGAATCATTTCAACCCTGATCAGGGAGGTGAACGCCTGTCGAGAAGATATCGGGGCATATACCCGGGGGATAGTCGAATTCGAAAAGGCCTGGCTGGTTTCTTCTTCAGCCCTGAGGTATGGCATGATCCGTCCCGGGCTGCTGCCGGACGGTGAAGCTCTGCGGATTAGGGAAGGGCGGTTTCTGCCCCTCTTCTTCGAATGCGAAGAACGGGGTGTCGAGTATCAACCTCTCTCGTTCTCCCAGGAAACGGCGGTTTCAGTCATCAGGGGTTCGAACATGGGAGGGAAAACGGTACTCCTCGAGACGGTGGGATTTTTCAAGCTTCTTGTACAGTATGGTTTCTTTGTTCCGGCAGAGGAGTGTCAGGTTCCCCTGTTCGATTCGATCGAAGTTATCGCCGCAACATCGAGGGAACGGCCGGCCAGGGGTCTTTCGAGTTTCGGAATGGAAATACGGTCACTCATGGATTCCCTCGCCTCCGCAGGGGAACAGGCTCTCATCCTGATCGATGAGTTCGCTGGCACGACCACCTCCGACGAGGCTCGGGCTCTTATCGAAGCCCTCATTGAAACAATCCTGCGGCGGGGTATTCATGCCCTCCTTACCACTCATATCCTCGATCTTCAACTGCCCGGGAGTGCTCGCCTCTACAGGATGAAAGGGCTTCGCAGGGAAGGTCTGAGGGACTCACTCGATTCGTCGAAAGGGAGAGAACTCGAAGAACGGATACGGTTTCTGAACAGGAGCATGATATATACGGCGGAACCGGAAGAAATTTCAGAAAGAGTTCCTGACGCACTGATTATTGCAGACTGTCTCGGCCTGGACAGAGAAATTGTTTGCCGGGCAGCGAAAAAACTGGGGTTGAAAAATGAAAGATATGCTTGGATTGGAGATAAAAAAAGGAAATAAGGCCAGGTGCCTGGCAGAGGCGATTGTCGGTCCGGTACGTGAATACATCTCCCGGCACACGACGGTTTCGGTGGAAAGAGCCTCTCTCCGCCTGTGCGGTGTCGACGGGATGGACCAGGAGGGAACGCCGGTACCGAATATCATGGCGAACCAGTTGAAGGCCAAAACGGAACACGGGGCTGTTCGTTACCTCCTCGGAGCCTGTTTGAAGAAGGGGATGAGTGTTGACGAGATGAGCAGGGCGGTTGCCGACGGATTCGATATTTCGTCCGTAGAGATTCCCGATATGGCGCTGCTGGAAGAAGAAGCCCGAAAGTACGTTGAGCGGATGAAAACCCTGGTGCTCGAAAACCGGAAACTACGGGCTGAAAAAATCCTGAAATACAAAAGTAACGAAAACTCTCCCCTGTTGTACGTGATCGTCGCAACTGGAAACATATACGAAGACGCGCGTCAGGCCGAGGCTGCCGTGTTCCAAGGTGCCGATATCGTCGCCGTCATACGGACAACAGCCCAGAGCCTTTTGGATTACGTACCATTCGGAGCGACGACCGAGGGCTTCGGCGGGACCTACGCGACCGGGGAAAATTTCAGAATCATGCGAAAAACCCTGGATATAGCGGGAGAAAAGGCTGGCAAATACATCCGCCTGGTCAATTACGCATCGGGACTCTGTATGCCGGAAATAGCGGCGTTGGGGGCAACCGAACGCCTGGACATGATGCTGAACGATTCGATGTACGGGGTTCTCTTCAGAGACATTAATATGTACAGAACCTTCGTCGATCAGCATTTCTCGAGGTTGATCTCCTCTTATGCAGATATCATTATCAATACCGGCGAAGACAATTATCTCACGACCGCCGACGCCTTCGAAAAAGGTTATACCGTACTGGCGAGCCAGTTCATCAATGAACGCTTTGCCTTTGACGCAGGTATGCCGTCGCGGCTGCAGGGACTGGGACACGCCTTTGAAATGGATCCGGATATTCCCGATGGGTTCCTTTATGAGATTGCCCAGGCACAGCTGGTTAGAGAACTCTTTCCCGAATGCCCGTTGAAATACATGCCGCCGACAAAGCACATGTCCGGAAATATCTTCAAGGGTTATGTCATGAATACCATGTTCAACCTTGTTGCAAAGCTCACGGGGCAAGAAATAGTCCTTTTGGGAATGCTCACCGAGGCAATCCATACCCCGTTCATGCAGGATCGATACCTTGCCATCGAAAACGCCCGGTATATCCTCTCGAATACGGCTTCCCTCTCCGATGAAATCATTTTCAGGGACGGCGGAATTGTCCAGAAACGGGCTTCGGAAGTAATGGATAGAACCCTCGACTTCCTCGGTTCAGTCGCCGAGAGGGGGCTGTTCGAATCGATAGAAGCAGGAATGTTCGCCGACATAAAGCGTTCCGCTTCCGGCGGAAAGGGACTGGAAGGGGTGTTCGAAAAATCTCCGGATTATTGGAATCCCTTTGAAATCATGCTGAAAGAAGAGCTATGTATCGGAGGGACGAAATGAATGCCATAAAAGCCTACGGTGATACCCTGAATGACGGAAGGGTCCAGCTGTCGTTTACCCTGCCGGTTGCCGATTCCCCGAAGGCGAGGGAAGCGGCGCGACTCTATGTCAGGAAGCTCGGATTCAGCGACGGGGAAGTCGTATACGCGGCTCCCCTTGAGGAAGAATTTACCTTTTTCGTCGCATACGGAAAGACCGATGGTTTTATCGATTATGATGAAGTGAGGGGAGTCGAGAAAATTGACTTCATGTCTTTCGATGAGATAAATGAGTACATCGGGGATAATATCGGCCGGAAAATCGTTGTAGTCGGGGCATGCACCGGCTTTGATGCTCATACTGTCGGAATTGATGCTATCATGAACATGAAAGGATACAATCATCATTTTGGACTGGAACGGTATCCCATGATCGAGGCTTACAACCTGGGTGCCCAAGTTCCTAATGAAACCCTTCTTTCCTTTTCGAAGGAAATTTCGGCCGATGCCGTGCTTGTTTCCCAGATAGTGACCCAGAAGAATGTTCATATAGACAATCTGACAGAGCTTGTTGAACTATTTGAGGCTGAGCATGTCAGGAACAGTACCGTCCTCTGTGTCGGAGGACCGAGAATCGATAACAGGCTGGCCCTTGAACTCGGTTTCGACTGCGGTTTCGGAAGGGGTACATACGCCGAACATGTCGCGACTTTCATCGTCCGTAAGATGGTAGAGAGGGGAATTGCATAAAAACTCCGTTTCTTGTTAGGTCTGTGGCGGATAGGAGAATGACCATTTTCATGAGTACGCATAATCCAATGTTCACATGTTCGACGCCTTGGATTTTATCGCTGAGCTTACTTCGCATGTACCGCCAAAGGGACACACTTCAAAACCCCGCCGATGGGAAAAATGGCGGGGTTTTATTTTGAACGACAGGGTGTAATCTTTCCGCTTTCTGGCTGACTGGAACAGAGCGGGGAAGAAACAATGAATAGAAAAGAAAGATGTCAAATGCCGAGACCTGATAACTCCGTATGGAAGTCTGATGGGCTGCTCCTCTTGACTGCCGTCATCTGGGGGACTGCCTTCGTGGCGCAGCGTGTGGGAATGGACTTTGTGGGCCCCTTTACCTTCAACGGAATCCGTTTTGCCCTGGGAAGCCTCGTACTTTTACCCCTGATTATGAGCAACAAAATAAGCAATGGCAAGGACCGTTCGAAAGTGAAGCCTGCCAGCAGCAGAGTCATCATTTTCGGTGGATTCCTGATCGGATCATTCCTCTTTGCGGGCGCGTCACTTCAGCAGATTGGCATTGTCTACACCACGGCGGGGAATGCGGGTTTTATTACGGGTCTCTATGTCGTCATAGTTCCCATTATGGGACTCTTATTCAGGCAGAAGACCACTGCCGGGACCTGGATCGGTGCCTTTCTTGCCGCATTCGGACTCTATCTTCTCAGTGTGACTGCCCAATTTACAATGGGATACGGAGATTTCCTCGTTTTCCTGGGGGCCTTTTTCTGGGCCGGCCATGTCCTCATTATCGGGTGGTTATCTCCCAAATTCAATTCATTTAAACTTGCCTTCTTTCAGTATGTTGCCTGTTCACTTTTGAGCCTTGTGACGGCTGCTTTCTATGAGCCCATGTCAATAGATGGTATCTATCAGGCCACTATCCCCATTCTGTACGGAGGCATTTTATCGGTTGGCATAGCCTACACCCTCCAGGTGGTGGCGCAGAAAAAGGCCCATCCGGCACATGCGGCGATACTCCTAAGCATGGAATCAGTCTTCGCAGCCATTGCGGGGTGGTTTCTGCTGGATGAAGTGATGTCATTGCGGCAACTGGTGGGTTGTGTGCTCATGCTTTCTGGTATGCTGTTATCACAGCTCTGGGGACTTGCCGGTTTAAAAAGAAACGGCAAAAGGAAATCAGCAATGGCGGAATTGATAATGCCCCCAGATAGCTGATGGATCTCCAGAAATTGGCGCCAAAAATCCCGTAGAAAAATGCCCCGGTTTTTTGAAGAAACAGGGCAAGGCATAAAAAAGCGAAGAAGAGCTGGACAGAGGCTCTCTTCTTCTTGATGAACAGAGAAATCGAAATTGTAAGACTGACTACCGCCAGGGCGAAGGTTTCCATAAGTTTCCAATCATATGTGATACATTTGTAAGACTTGCAACCGGCTAAAAATAAAACAGTAGCATTCAGTAGTTATGGCATCCTCAAGATTGAACAAATCACGACACCTTTCTAAGGTTATGTTGATGCTATAGACCAGAGAGAGAAAAAACCTCGATAGAAAGCCATTATAACACTTCGGAATGTTCTGACAATGGTAAAATTTGATTGCAGGGTGCATCAAGGTTTTTGCTGGATCAGTGCGTAAAACAGTTCCCAGTGGGAACGGAACTACGCACTGCGCAACCCGTTTCTGCTGCGCACTCAAAATAACGAATGTATTAATCACCAAATATTTCAACAGATTGAGAAGGAATAAGCCTTATTTCTATCACTGGCATGAATAATGCTCAGTAGAGAGATGTAAGCATCGTGGGATTGTGCTTAATCAGTAAAGAGGAGAAATCGCCTGCAATGAAGGAAAAAACTACAGCCGTTGTCTTTCCCGGTCAGGGGTCCCAGCGCCCCGGTATGGGGAAAGATTTTTATGACAATATACCGGTAAGCAGAGACACCTATCGTGAGGCCTCGGAAATTCTGGAATGGGATGTGGCTGCCATGTGTTTTGGTGAGGACGAAAGGCTTAATCTGACCGAATATGCCCAGCCCTGCATACTTGCAACCGAGATTGCCATGTTTCGCGGGCTTTGTTCTCTATATGATTTTGCCCCTGAATATTTCGGGGGTCACAGTCTTGGAGAATATACAGCACTGGTTGCTGCGGGTGTTCTGCCCTTTTCTGAGGCCTTGAAGATTGTTCAGGATCGGGGTCACCTCATGCAAAGCGCGACGCCTGTGGGGATAGGCGGCATGGCGGCGGTCATATCAAACGATCTGAATCTGGGTGCAGTTCGAAGTGTATTGGACGGACTCCCAATAGACATCGCAAATGATAATTCTGTCAGCCAGATTGTCGTAAGCGGCATGTCCAGCGCAATGTCCGAAACGGGAAAAAGGCTCAAGACATCTGTCGGCGACAGTCGGTCTTTTCATTTTATACCTCTGAATGTCAGCGCTCCCTTTCACAGCCGTTTTATGGGTGCAGTAAGGGGGACCTTCGGGGAGATCCTGTGCGACATCGAGGCAAAGTTGAGGCCTGCCAATGCAAAAAAGGTGACTTCAAATTTCACCGGTCTTTTTCATTCGGACAGTCGCAGCGAGATTGTTGACAGGATGGTGTCTCAGATAAGCAACACGGTGCAGTGGAGGAAAAATATGGAGACCCTTGCCGCTTCGGCGAACTCCATTTTTGAAATAGGCCCGAACCGCCCGCTCAGGGGGTTCTTCAAGACCATAGATCTGGCATGCCAGTCCATTACGACATTCTCAGCGGCGCAGAGGGTGTTTGAAAAAACCGTGGCGATCTAAAACAGTTTTTACAGACGCTTGGCAAGTGTTTCCCAACTCTTGCTTCCTCCCGGTTTGCAGGTAGATAAGCGCATTTCCAACTATCCCGACTCGTCGGGATTTCTATCAGTGAATAGACGGAAGTCCGATGGGATTCTTGTAAAACTTTCAGGAGAGTAAATAAAGCATGGATTTTAATCTTACCGATGATCAGCAGATGTACATGGAAACGGTTCGAAAATTTGTCAGAAACGAAATAACACCGAAGGTTATGGAGATGGAAGGGGCCCATGCCTTCCCCTTCGACGCAATAAAAAAGGCATGGGAAATCGGCCTGTTGAATCTTTCTGTTCCCGAAGCGGTGAAAGGATATGAGATAGACATTGTTTCGTCGGCGTTGATTGTCAGAGAACTGTCTTATGGCGACACCGGAATTTCAACATCGGCCATGTGCAACGATCTGGCCAATGTCGTTATCGCTCAACATGGGACGGAGGAACAAAAAGAGGCCTTTCTCCGACCCTTTGTCGAAGCTCCAATAATTTCATCTTTCTGCCTGACAGAACCGGGCGCAGGGTCTGATAACCTGGCCATGACTACATTTATAAAAAAAGGGGATGACGGAAAGTATGTCCTGAACGGGGAGAAGTGTTTTATTACAAACGCCTCATATGCCTCCCAATTTACCGTTTTTTGCAAGGTCGGAAAACCGGGCAGCCTTATGGTGGCCTGTGTAATTATTCCTTCTGATTCTATTCATAATGGAACAGTTACCTCTCATCCTTTCGATGCCAGGGAGATCGCCGTACCAGGAGGAGGTACGGTAATAACGGGCAAGCCGGAGGACAAACTCGGACAGCGCCTCTCGAATACGGCAACGGTAAAGTTTGAGAACGTGGTTATCGAAGATCATCAGATCATCGGTAACAGAAGACTCGGTTTCAAGTATGCCGTTGATGTCCTTGATTATGCGAGACCCATGGTCGCGGCAATCGGCGTCGGTCTGGCCAGGAGGGCCTTGGATGTTACGCTGGAATATACAAAGAAGCGCAAGCAGTTCGGACAGAGAATATGCGATATGCCCGTAGCGAGAGACACGCTGGTCAAGATGTGGAAAAAAGTGGAACTGGCCGATCTGGCTCTGATGAAGGCGGCATTCAAAGTTCAGGAACAGGCCGAAGACA
>JAUVIY010000145.1 GCA_030592625.1 Spirochaeta sp.
AAGGACGGTCTGCGTAACCTGGGCTACCACATCGGTACCGGCGATTCGCCTATCTGTGCCGTTTTCACGCCGGTGGGAGACGATCTTGAAACCGTAGCCATGGGTATGCTCACCTATCTGCGCAAGAATAATATTTTCTGCACCGGCATTGTGTGGCCGGTGATTCCTCCGGGACTCATAATGTTCCGGATGATACCGACAGCCGCTCATTCCCAGGAAGATGTGGCCCGCACTATTGAGGTGTTCAAGACCATGCGGGACGATCTCAAGGTTCAGTTTCCTCTGAATGATGATCTGATTTCAAAGATCAACAAGATTTTCAGGTACTGATTTTTAATTGACTGACGGGATCGTTCCTCGCTTCGCTGTGGTACGACCCTGGATCTCTGGCGAGATGAGGGTTACTCCTTACCCCACCAGAGGACAATGCTCCCTGAGTTCGCATCATCAGTATATGCTCTGAGGAATAACAATTATTATCGAGAGGTTCTTTCAATAATTCAGATGACTACCTGGGGATTCACCTTTTCAAAACCGGATTCAATAAGATTTACAAGATCGGATAAGGCTTCTCCTTCATCGCTTCCGTTTGCCTCGATGCGAATTTCAGTTCCCTGTGAAACGTTGAGGAGGATTACCTTGATGATGTTCTTGGCATCCGCAGTTTTTTCTCCCTTGAAAACGGTAATGCTGCTGTTATAAAGCTTCGCCGTTCTTACGAATAAGTCCGCCGGCCGACTATGCAGTCCGGTATCGTTCTTTATGGTTAATTTTGTGTCTATCATATTCATTTATTCCTCGGGTATTTCTTTCGCAGAATACGGAGTATGGATTTTAAAGTGATTGTATAAAAGGAAAAGTGATAAGGAGAGGCCAGAATCGGTATCCGGAGTTCCCGTTTGAATTTTTCCAGATCCAGGCCCTCAAGTTCGTCGGATTCCATAAGGTTCCAAATATGGTACATATCGCTTGTTCCCGCCAGCTCCCGCAGGAGAGCTTCCAGGCGTTTGACGTTACGGTGTGCCAGGGCCAGTAGAATGCCGTAAACCAGAACGATGATATTGAGCCACGCCTGATTTTCGCGGTAGAAATCTATCAGACGAGTCGCGTATTCACCGAGAAAATCGAAAAATATCTGAGTCAAACCAATACCACCTTTATATCCTGATTTCTCAGGAATTCAATGTCCTGTTCCGGGGCCTTCTTATCGGTTACCAGGAGATTTATCCTATCCCAGCCGGTCACTCGATTGTATCGAGCCTGCCCGAACTTTCCGGAATCAACCGCCAGGATGACACGATCAGACACGCTGATCATTTCATGAATCATCGCAATCAGCCTGGTTTCGAATATGGACACACCATGTTTCCGGTCTATCCCGTCTGCAGATAACAGAAGCGTATGATGATGATGGCAGTTGGCGAAATATTCATTACCGCTATGGGGACCGACTGAATGCTTGTTCCAGATCTCACCGCCCAGGATGACGGTTCGGATGTTTGGCGCCGCCCCGGTTTCAATGGCCAGTTCCAGAGAATTGGTTATGATTCTGAAAGACCGGTCTGTAATGCCGCTCATGATTTTCCCGGCCAGAAACGTGGTGGTACCCGGTCCGATCAGGATATCGTCCTGTTCCTGAACGAGCTCCGTGCAGTACTCGGCAATACGGATTTTCTCCTCGATTGCACGAGTGCTGCTCCGGGGTGTGAGGGCTCCGGTATGTTCAGTCTGAAACAGTACCCCGCCGCCGACGGTCTGAATAACGGCGTCTTTCTTCTCCAGTTCCTTGATATCTCTTCGAATCGTTGCCGTTGAAACTTTGAAGAATCGAGCCAGCTCCTCTATAGAGGTTTGCTGCTTCAACCTGAGACGGTTGACCAGTTGTACCAGCCGACGTTTCCTGGGCTCAACCATCACATCAGATGAAAAGCACCGACAATTGCCTTGCCGGACTCATACAGCTCATTGAAGCGATCCATCGCCGGTTGACTGTCCATTACTTCACAGACGATGCCTTCCTCTTCGAACCGGGCCAGCGTTTCAGGAGGTACAGTAACTTTATTCATGAAGCCAAGGCCCAGAATTACTGTTTCGGGCCGGGAAGCCACCACATCGTCGAAGTCTTCCGGCGAGTACATGGTGCCGGTTTTTCTCCACCAGCGGCCGTCTACCTTGCTCCGGTAAACCAGGCAGGTTGTACGGTAAACCTTACCTCCGCTGACCAGCTTAGTGAAGGATATCTCATCAACCTTGGGCATACAGCTTCATCCCCCTTAGTTGTTCAGATACTCGACAATTTTTTCGATGTCCTGTTCGATGCCGACGCCTGTGAGGAAAGATACTGTCCGAATAACCGGAACATCGCCGGTATCGGAGACGAATGTTGTCGTAACCACAAGATCGTGGCCCTCCACTTTGGATTTAACTTCAGATGCTTTGCATTGGGTGATTTGCACCGGAATATCCCGTTTGTCCAATTCTTCTTCGATTTTTCGAGCCACCACTGTGGACGTGGCGATGGCGGTTCCACAGGCTACGAGAATCCTCTTTTTAACTTTCATTTGATATTTCTACTCCTTGGAATTGTAGTGTTCGTGCAAAACCGCACGTATTTCATTATCTTTGTCCAGGTCAAGAATTCGATCTGCCAGGGCTTGTGCTTCCTTCAGCGTCGTTTTCCTGATGAGCCATGACGCCTCAGGTAAGGCTCGAGGACTCATGCTGAGTTCGGTGACTCCGAGGCCAACCAGAAGGGGTATCGCCAGGGGATTTCCCCCCAATTCTCCGCAGACACCGACCCATCGTTCATGGGATTCCGCGGCTTGAACAACCTCTTTAACCGCTCTGAATACCGAAGGATCAAAGGTTCTGTAATAATCACTGACATCACTATTGAGCCGGTCCGCTGCCAGCAGGTATTGGGTAAGATCATTCGTTCCTATGCTGAAAAACGAAACACGACGAGCCAGGGCATCCGCCACCCAAACCGCCGACGGGATTTCCACCATGATACCCGTCTCCATGTTCTGATCATAGGGTATACCCTCCTTTTCGAGCTGGGTACAGGCTTCGTTCATGATATCAAGTGCGGCTTCCAGTTCGGGAATCCCGCTGACCATTGGAAACATGATTTTTACCGTTCCGTGTGCTCCGGCTCTCAGGATTGCCCTTATTTGAGTTATGAACAAGTTCGGGCGGGATAGGGTAAGTCTCAGGGCACGGTTGCCCAGGAACGGATTATCTTCAGCCGGCAGCGGCAGAGCCGGTAATTGCTTATCACCGCCAATATCCAGTGTCCGTATGATAACGAATCCTTCCACAAAGTATTCCGCCGCCTTCCGGTATGCCAGGTACTGCTCCTCCTCGGAGGGTAGAGAGGCAGAATTCATGAATAGGAATTCCGATCTGTACAGACCGACACTTCCGGCTCCGGCATCCCGGGCGGGAACAAGTTCTGCAGTGGAACCGACATTTGCCGATAGTGTGATGGCCAGGCCGTCCCTTGTAATTACCGGTTTATCCTGATCCTCCCGTATACGGGCATCGTTTTTCTCGATTGCCGTCTTCCTCTTTTCGAGTTTACTGCGAACTTTCACTCCGGGATTTACATAGATCAGCGCTTTTTCGGAATCGGATGTATCCACGATAAGGCTGTCCCGGTTTTGAACAATATCCATGATATCCTTGACGCCTACTGCAGCGGGTATTCCGAGATTGTTGGCCAGAATCGCCACATGTGATGTGGCGCCGCCAAGCTCAGTTACCATACCGGCGACTTTATCCGTGTCCATCATGGCCGTATCACTGGGGAACAACTCCCGGGCGATGAGGATGCTCTCTTGCGGGAGATTCGACAGATTTGCATCAGGAATCCCGAGAAGAATCCGTAGAATGCGATTAAAAACGTCCTTGATATCCGCAACCCGGGATTTGTTGTAATCTCCATCATCAAGCTCGGCGAAGAGGACAATGTAGGCCTCGAAAATGTGGCGGAGTGCCGCTTCCGCATTGGAATTTTCTTCGCGGATTCGATCCTCAATCTCACCGATTATGCTGTCATCTTCGGCAATTGTCTGCTGGGAACGGAGAATGTGGGCGAACTCGTCCCCCAACCGGCTTCTGACCGACTCCTTGAGAAACGCCAGTTCTTTGACAGCGGAACTGGCGGATAAACGCAGACGTTCTATTTCACCCGGGATGTCGTCCACCCTCTTTTCTGTTATTGTGAGATCAGGATTCCTGTATATATATGCTGAACCTTCCGCTATCCCGGGGGATGCGGCAATTCCCGTTAATTCCATATTTCTATTGACCGTATTTTTCAACCGCTTCTCGCAGTATCGAAAAGATATCTCCTGAGTCCCGGGCTACCAGAATGGCATTGAGTATCTCTTCGTTCTGATAGACATTAATCAATGTCTCCAACATGTCGCCGATCCTATTCTTTTCTTTTAGTGCGAACATGGAAATCATACGCACCGACAGCTTGTCGTCGGGGCTGCCCATGGAAAGGAATTCGACAGGTTCTTGAAGACGTGCGAACAGGATAACCGATTGCCGAACATGTTCGGCGTCGGTGTGGGGAATCGCGATTTTCGGACCGGGCATTGGGAGCCCGGAGGGATGAGCCCTCTCCCGTTTCAGGATGGCCTCGACGAATGTAGGCTTACAATTCCCCTCTTCGACAAGGAATGCCGCCATCTGAGAAAGAGCATCCTCCCTGGTCGAAGCCTGGAGATTGTGCATGACAAACTCCGGTTTGACGAGTTCACTGAATTTCAAGTTGTTATCATTCATAAGCTTGAACCTGACTGGAAATCATTTAATAGCGGACGGGGATTTAACACCCGCCCGCCCCTACTGACCGATGACTCAGCTTTCTTCAGAATAACCGGCTATCCGCTGCCAGGCACTGGTGTTCTTCTTGAACAGAATCCAGGCAATAATGAGAACAGCAAGAATAAGGATATTGCCGATCCAGAATTTATTGGCGGCCAGGGTAAAGACATAAGCCAGCCAGTTACCGCCGTCTACCATGCTGGTAATCAGTGTAGCTCCTTCGGGGAATTCAAAGTTCGACATCCGGGCGACTTGACTTTGGACACCGGCGATACCGTTCATAATGTATAGAGTGGGAACCATAACCACGGTACTCGTGATGATGGCGCGGACAACATTACCACGGACAATGGGAATCATCATGCAGACCATAAATGGAATGGTGGCCAGGTCACCAAACGGTAATACCCTGTTGCCCGGCAGGATAACCGCCAGGAGAAGGGTAATGGGAACCATAATCAGGGATGTTGCTATGGAAACCGGATGGCCGATAGCGATCGCCGAATCCAGACCAATGTAGATTTCCCTGTTTTTAGCCCGTTTCTGCAGGAATTCTCTCGCCGCTTCGGACAGGGGGATAAGACCTTCCATGAGCAGGGCGACCATTCGGGGCATCAGAACCATGACAGCTGCCAGGGAAATACTCACCTGAAGCACCTTGGTGAGCCATGAGGTGAACGTTCCTACACCGGCATAAGCAATCAACGCGACGATACCTCCGATGATGACACCCTGAAGTACGGGTTCACCAAACACACCGAATCGTTTCTTGATCGAATCGGGATCGGCCTTGACTTTATTCAACCCGGGAATGACATCAATCAGCTTGTTGACGATCATTGCCGGAACGACGAATACCGTTGAGAATCCATGGGGCAGGGAGATACCCGGTATACCAAGAAGCTGCTGCGTTGCCGGAGCCGTCCAGTCGGCAAAGAACAGCATCACCGCGGCAAAAATCATCGCAGAGATGAGTCCCAGCCAGATACTGCCGGTGATAGCCTGAACCATCGCGCCCACAAAGGCGAAATGCCAGAAATTCCAGATGTCAATGTTGATCGTTTTCGTAACACGGGCGAACAGCAGAATCACATTGAGCAAAATCCCGGCGGGAATAATCAATGCGGCGATATCGGATCCGAAGGCGATTGCCGCCGAAGCCGGCCAACCGACATCGATGATAGTAAGCTCAATCCCGAAGCGATCGACCATCGCCTTGGCGGCGGGTCCGAGATTGTCGAATAAAATCCCGAGGACAACACCGATACCAATGAAACCGACACCGACCATCAGCGCACTGCGAATCGCTTTACCCGACTTGGCGCCGAACGCGATAGCCATAATAAAAATGACAATTGGCAGAAAGACGCTTGCACCGAGGTCCAGAAAAAATTGCACGAAACTCTGTATTGCAGCCATAAAAGCCTCCTGAGACTCATCCTACAAGGTCTTGTTCAATAGTCAACAAAAAACTGCAACAATATCGCAACTAGATGCAAATAAAAATCAAATTGGTGGGGATTAACTTCTGGCGAGGTCAAAATGATCCCCCACCTGAGTCAGGCCTGTTTATTTCAGGCTTCACATTCAATGCGTCATGAAGTCCCTGTAAATCCGGTAGTGATCGGTTTCTTTGTATCTGACGGCCCTGACAGGAATATGATCGAAGCTGTAGATCCGTGCCCCGGTGAAGGAGAGGAGTATCGGGGAATGGGTGGCGATAATGAACTGGGCATGCCCTGATCGGCAGTTCTCGCCGATGATTTCCAGCAGCTCCATCTGGCTGCGGGGGGACAGGGCGGTTTCAGGCTCGTCGAGCAGGTAGAGACCCTTGATGGCGTATCGGTTCCGGAAATAGGACATCATGGATTGACCATGGGACTGGGTTACCAGGGATGCGCCGCCGAAGTACTTCAG
>JAUVIY010000094.1 GCA_030592625.1 Spirochaeta sp.
CGATCCGGACGCTTTGTTCCCGACGGTGAAGTGATTGTTCAGACATTCCGACCCGATGCTCCGGCGATAAGGATGGCTGTCGAGAATCGGATAAGGGAGTTTTACGAATATGAGATCGAACAGCGCCGTCAGCTGGGCTTCCCGCCGTTCAGCCGGTTATTCAGAGTCGTAATTCGGGGGAAAGATGAGAAAAAAGTATTCCGAACCGCAGATCAACTGGCATCCAAGTTAGCGGTCGGGGGGGGGTACTGGGAGCTGATGGGTCCCTCTGAATGTCCGATCGGTCGGATATCCGGTCAGTACCGACGGCATCTTATCCTGCGATCAACAGGTTTCGATCATACTCACGCGGCTCTAGGTAACGCTCTGAACAATCTGCCGCCGGTGCATGGAGTCAGAATCGAAGTGGATATCGACCCGGTGAGCCTGCTTTAGCTTACTCTCTGTGCATGCCTTGCCGGATGTCCGTTCTACGGACCGCGAATTCAATCGACCAGTAACGATTGGAATACCAGTCGCGTTCGAAATCAATTTCCAGGGAACCGGCAATTTCGGTGAAATCAATCTCGTCGGAATCCCTGTCGATGTCCCAGGTGTAGGTTTCTCCATCGGCCTCTATTTCGATAATGACAACGGGTCTCTTGGTATCTATTGAGGCATTCAATCGAATAATCACGGGAATCGAGTGTCCATTTCGGTCAAGATAACTCACATCTTCATTAATATTGATGACATCCGTCACTCCGGGTTCCAGCCGCCACCTGTCGCTGAACAGTACCCTGGCATTGTAGAGCAGACCGTTGAAATGGTAGATGGCGGAACGAATCACGCTTTTCCGCCCGGTTTTCACTTCAACAGTCCTCTGCCAGTCCTTGAAGATTACCTCGGGCCACTCAATTTCGCCGAAATCGTTCCCCGCCTCCACACGGATGACATGTTCACCGGGGCTGAGGTCTTCCAGAAGTGTCGGTATCGTTCCACCCGGCGTGTATCCGTAGAATTCTTCGTCGACGTAAATCTCGCCCTGCTGGAAATTGCAGAAAAATTCGATGCTCCCCGGCTCTTCATCGCTCAGCGAAAGAAGAGAACGCTCACCTTCAATACCCGCCAGTATCACCGGTTTTCCCGTGAGGGCTTCAACGATCTGTTCGGCCAGGTTGTGGATTGAATTTTCCGTATAGCCTCTTACCGAAAGCGGAATTGTCGTTCCGTCATCGGTCATCAGGATTCTCATGTTAATAATTATTTCCCGCCCGAGAAAAGCGTAATCACCTTCGATAAGGGCGTCAGCCCCGGCGAGCTGACCAACCTGCTTGGCGGTATCTTCATCGCTGAGCAGTCCGGTCAGCCTGAGATTCTGCTCGTCGATAATCCGGTCCATCCGGGCCCGTTCCACAAGATCGATATCGTCAACCCGTGTCAGGTCGTACATCAGTACACCGATAATCATGCCCTCGAGATAATCGTATCGGGGATCCCTGTTGAGGTTTTCCAGCCTGAGTACCCCAACATTTATGGATTCTGCCCCGAGTGAAGGAATCATCGGACCGGCTGCCATCATCACAGCGACGAGCACTAAGACGGAGAGCGGTGCAAGTTGGAAACGATCGTTCATATCTTATCTATATCATGCACTGATCATCGGGTCCACAAAAGGAACCATATACGGTAAAAAACTGCGTCGCTTATGTTCCTTTAATTCACACTTATACCACCCGTCATCACCGGGAGTTCTTCTGACTTTCATCCGCCCCTTCGAATGTGTTAGATTTCTCATCATGGACATCTATACAATCGGATTCGAGGAGCAACTCCGGATACTCCGCCGGGTTGCCGCTCCGATCAAAAATATTAACGGTGATGTGGTACAGTTGGCCGAAGAGATGATCAATGCCATGGTTAAGGGAAATGGCATCGGACTTGCAGGGCCCCAGGTTGGTCAATTACAGAGGATTTTCACCATAAAGATCGGAGAAGATGATCCCATGGTGTTCATCAATCCGGAAATTACCGCTACAAGCGCCGAATTATCCTCCTACGAGGAGGGCTGCTTAAGTATTCCAGGTCAATATGCCGATGTCGAACGTTCGGCAGAAATACAGCTCCAGGCCTGGAATACCCGTGGCCGTCCTTTCACTATTGAAACGTCCGGTCTGCTGGCAACGGTTATTCAGCATGAACTTGATCATCTGAACGGGATTCTTTTCATCGATCATTTAAGTGAGCGAAAAAAGAGAAATATACTCGGCAAGTTCGACGTCGAAATCAGCAACTATCCCGGAGTGGAATGAAAATCCTTTTCGCCGGAACTCCACAAATCGCAGTACCGACTCTGGAAGCTCTGGTCACGGAATTTGATGTTGCAGGCGTCCTGACGGCGCCTGACAAGGTCTCAGGCCGGGGGCGAAAAATCACTCCTCCACCGGTCAAAGCCACCGCGGAGGCCCTGGGTATCCCGGTTCTGCAACCGGTAAGATTGGGATCGGAAGCCAGGGAGCAAGTTTCTGCAATTGGAGCCGAACTTCTGGTCGTTTTCGCTTACGGGAGGATTTTCGGACCCAGATTTCTATCCCTCTTCCCAGAAGGCGGAATTAATATGCATCCATCGGCCCTTCCCTTACATCGGGGGCCGGCACCACTCACGGCGGTAATACTGACCGGTGAAACCGAAACGGCCCTTACCGTGCAGTGTGTCGCATTGGAAATGGATGCCGGGGATATCATCAGGCAGACCTCTTATCCACTCGAAGGCAACGAAACAACCGCTTCTCTCACTGAATCGGTTGCTCGGGACGCCGCTCCCGAGATTGTTCAGGCGATAAGGGACATTATTGACGGCCGGGGGATACCTGTACCCCAGGATCATTCCAAGGCTACATACTGCCGCCTCATTCTCAAAGAGGACGGTGTTATCGACTGGAAAACATCTGCAGGTCAGATAGAAAGAATGGTAAGAGCTTACACACCCTGGCCCAAATCCCGCACGTTGCTGCGGGAAGAGGTGCTGGTGATTCTCGAATCATCGGTAATGCCCCCGGGCGAAGATCATAAAATTGAAGATACAGTCGAAAGTAACGTTCCGGGTATGGTTCTGGGAGTGGACAAATCCCGAGGTATCCTGATACAAACGGGAAATGGTATTCTAGCTGTGACACGCCTTCAGCTGGCATCCCGGAAACCCCTTGATTTCCGATCTTTTCTGAATGGCGTCACCCTGGAAAACGGTACGATACTGGGAGAAGGTTCATGAGTCCTGAAAATAATAGTAAATCCGGCACCAAAGCGAAGGACGCTCCGGACGCGGCCGTTTTCATCCCGAATTCATCCACTGCAGCAGCTGACAGCCTTTCAGTTCAGACTGACGATCCTGTCGAACGGCGTCATTTCCGCCGTGCCCTCATGGTTATCGGCGGCGCATTCCTCGTGATGATTTTCTTTTTCACGGTGTTCTTTTTTCTTGCCGTCCGGGGTGCCGAGAGGACCGTCGTTCCCGAAATTGTTGAGGAAGAGCTGGTTGAAGCCCTGGTAATGCTGCAGGAGAGGGAACTCTATCCTCGGGTGCTGGTAAAATATACCGGCGATCCTTCAGATAAAGGTATGGTAATCGACCAGGATCCCGAACCCGGACTCTATGTAAAAGCCGGGCGGCGGGTGACGGTAACAGTCAGCCGTGGTGCCATCCTCGACAACGTTGAAGACTACGTCGGCAAAACAATTACAGAGGTACACGGCCGCCTGGCTTCTCTATTCTCAACCTTCGAACCCCTGCTGGTAATCCGTGAACCGGTTACCTATGTATATGATGACTCCGAACCGGGCACCATCCTTTCACAGAATCCCCCTGCAGGTACACCTCTGGGAGAACCCGAAGATCTCATCCTCATCGTGAGCCGTGGAACTCTGGACAACCTCATCAAACTACCGGATTGGGAGAACTACAGCGCGGATAACGCCATGAGATCCCTGGCACGGCTGCCGCTGCCCTTCGTCTTCGTCGAAGATAATGTTGACTCCGTCGGTACGGTGGCCCGGGTGACTTCACAGTCTCCTCCCCCTGAATCCGAGGTGGGTCTCGATCGGACAATAACCCTGCGCTACAGCCGACCCGAATCCTGGCCCGAGGAATTCCGTTACGGTCTTTTCGCCTATACTCTTCCCGATTACCCGGTTCCCGTTCTTCTCGAAGTGATAATTCGGGAACCCGGTGCCGAAGACCGTAAGCTTTTTTCCATGCCTCATTCGGGAGGCAAACTCTCATTCCCTTATGTGGTTCCTGCAGGAACAGGCATCCTGGTAATGGTGAATGGGGAGGAAGTCATCCGGCACGACGTACTTTCCGACAATTAACAGACTTTCAGGGGATGAGCGCCTCTCTGAGCAGGGGGGCGTTTCCATTCCAGAATACCAGCATCCGACTCTGAATCCCATCGAAGTATTCATCCTGCATTTTCACAGCATCGGTTCCAATCCAGCGCCAATGCCAGCTTTCCCATGTATACCCCGTCTCGGCTTCCAGATTCTGAGGATATGAAAGGCTCCATCCGAAGTCTCCGGCATTTTCAGCCATCCATATTCCTGCGGAGCTCTCGGAGAAGGCATTGGTGATATCCCCGAAATCAACAGTCGTCCCCAATTGATGCTGACTCATTCCCGCTCTTGCAGAGTAACGGGATGCGGCTTCTTCGCCGTCCCTATCGGCAAACATGCTGAATAGTCCCTGCTGGTATTCGTACGATCTGTAAGCCGATGAAATTACAAGGATGACTTCATCCGCAGCAGCAGCTTTTGAGAGCTTAACCAATGCCTCTGCAGCCTTTCTGCTCAGAAACAGCCCGTCCCGTCCCCGGGTCAGTTCCGGGTAGAACGCCAGATCGACGGAATCTTCCGGTTGGAACTTCGGATCCAGGGCATGATTCTTGTCCACGAGAAGTAGATACTCAGGCTGCATTTCCAGCATCCGGACGGCAATGTCGAGGAATCCCGCGGGGTCTTCAGCCACCGCCATACTTAAACCGGTCAGGTGTTCCGCGAAGTCCTCCCTCGTTAAAATAAATTTTTCATGGATAAAATCCCTGTTGACCTCCGGCGCGGTTTCTTCATATTCATTTACCTTTGCCGCATCCGGTAAGCAGCCGGAGCCGAGAAAACTGAGGGTTAGAAAAAAAATGAAGCAGTATTTCATCTGGTAAAGAGAATAAACAATATGCGGGCCCAGGTCATTATTGATATGTTCACGCTATAATGAAGTTGTGAGTACGTTTTCAAAAGCCCTGGATGCTGCCAGGGATGTCATGGATCGTGGTGGTTTCCGCGAGGCCTTCACTCAGGTCGTCGATGTTCCTGTGAGCCGTCCCGATGAACTTTTTATAAAAATTGCATTAATGGCCGACGCCGGTATTGCACTGCGTGACGGTTCAATCCTTGAATACGGCCTGTATCTGTTGGAACATCATTCCGCCGACATCCTGGCCGTACCATCATTCGCACCATTCCTCTGGTTTAACATCGCCAACCTTCGGGCCAATCTTCTGGCGGTGCGGGAAGCCGAGGGGGGTCAACGGTGCTGGTACGAGCGCAGGCAGACGGCTCCGGCACGGGAGGCTTATGCCAAAGCCTATGACAGTGCCGGGAACGATGAAGTTCTCAAGGCCCGAATACTCACCGCTCATGCCAGACTCCTGACAGGTCTGGGAAGAGATTGGGAGGCTTTCGGTCTGTTTCATAAGGCCTCTAAACTGGATCCTGATGATGAAGAAGCCCTTTTCGGCCGAACCGAAACCCTGATCGGTCTGGCCGGGACAGCACCGGCTCTGGAAAATAACCTGTTGAAGGAGGCTGCCGATCATCTGGACTTGCTGATGAAAAACGAAGAGGGTCCGGGACAAAACGAGTCGGCCGAGCGCATGGCGGAATATCTGGTCGAGCGCCTCGATTCCGATAGCCGTAACGAGAAAATCACATATCCGAAGAACACCGTCGTTACCAACACAGAAAGAGAGCATACAATGGTAATGTACTCCCTGAAGAACTGCCTCTACCTTACTCCTTGTGCTTCCTGCCGGAGATGTGACAGGGCGGTTGGGGATGCCGCCGCTCTTGGAGCCCACCATGCCGTTGTCGGCGGAAAAACCTCCGGCCGTTACCGGAAGACTGCGGTTCTCACCGGCAGGCTCACCGAAAGATACAGGGCGTTAAGAGTGGCCCTTATAGACCATTACCGTAAGACGAATGTTCCCGACGGTGCGGATCACCAGCCTCATTTCCCGGAAGTTGACGACTGGCATCCCGTCCCTTCTGCGACCGCTGCGCTGGTTTTGGCATTGGCCGGCAGTGGTGCCATGCTTGAGGGTATGGCCGCATGTGTCGCATTGTTCCTCGGACGTGATACTACCGGTCCTGTGCGGATCGACCATATTCTCGGATCCCCGGGTACCCCCGGGGCATCCTTGAAAGGTGAGAAAAACCCGGCACTGCATGGTTTCTGGGACCTGTGGGCCGATGGTGTCGAAGGTCTTGTGAACGGTGCGGAACTGCCGGAACTCTTCAGTCGCTCACTTTCCTCCACCGAAGTAGAAGAACTTTCCCTGGATACCGAGGGTCTTACCGATAAGGCTCTCGGGCTCCTCGGCTGGTTCCAAAGTCTCATCGGGTATCTTATACGGATGGCTGACAGGGATGCCCGGGGAGAAATCGATAATCCGCCGCTTTGGCCGTTACAGCCTTTTGTACTTCCTAAAAGGTAATTACTTGCCTGCTGTGAACCGGGGTGGCTATAATGAGGTATTCGCATAGCAATTTTTTATGACAAGGATATTCGCCCATGTCTGATTCCATCGTCCCCGAATCCCGGATCTTCCGCATTGGTCGTGAATGCTACATTGTATATCTCGGCAAGGAACTGGACGACATCCGTCCCTTTCTACGGATCGGTAATACACGGGATATTCCTGCTGAAGTCCATAATGTTCTTTCCACCACCGTGGTAACTGACGATCATGTCGGGAATCCGTTGCTTGAGATTTTGATTGCCCCGAAGTTTCACGGACGCTATCTGGGTGATACGGGCGTTGTGGCGACAATCAGGCGCTTCTTCAAGAGTTTCGATTTACCCACAGATGACGTAACCGACTACAGGAAAGTGAAAGACGGTGAATGCCGTCACATGATCTGGTTTTATTCCAGTGGTAATATCCATCTTCGTTTTGATGATCGGATTATCTTCGACCTGTATAAAAGGGAAAAGGAAGACCGGCACTTCGTTCGTCTTTATGAAGAAGCCAAAGGCGAGTTCCTCAGGAATCCTCTTCGTTACATCCGACAGGACTTCTCCGGTCAGGGTGTAGTACTGACAAAAGGCAATGCGTTCTGGTATGAAACCGGGGAACTCCTCTCTTTCGCATCGCACCCGGGTTTCGTCGCCAAACTTATGGGAGATGGTGTTGATCCCGACTTCATAAGCGCTTCTGCCTATAATCTCACACCCGATCTGATGGATTCCCATGACGCTGCCGTATATATAGGATTCATCAAACGGATGCGGCAGCGCTGTAAACAGCTCCGTGTCATCACATCCAGCCCTGAATTGCAGCGGAAACTGAAACTGCTCTTCCCGGAAAGAGGCGATGTGCCCGTCACCCTGGACGTTACTGATGTCTCGGGTAAGAGAAAGGCAACCTTCCGGGATTCCATCATCAGTCGGAAAGAGGATAACTGGCACCTGCATCGCACAGGATTGCCGGAACTCACATTCGGAGCCGAGTCGGATAGCGGTATTTCAATAGATATTGAAAATGGTCGTATAAAGTTCAGTTCCGATACGGGAAGTGTGACATTTTCTCCACCCGGCGGATTTCCGATTGAATTCGTCGGTCATGAAGTTCCGGATAACCAGCTGATGGATAAATATGTAGGGTACACCCTCACGAATATGAAAGATCATCTGTCGGATAGTGAAGTTCAGGCTGTTACTGCACTGGAACGATATCTGAAGATGTTCAGGGATGATATAACAGCCAAGAAAGCCACTGTCAGTCCGTTACTCAGGCAGACCGGCGGGAATGCCAGGGATGACCTGCGCCGCTGTTCCCCGTCTGAGGGTGGTCCGTCATGGTTTTTCTTCACTAACGTCCTGTCCATTCTCGAGATTTCGAAGAAACGACTGGGTCATGATCACGGGCTTACCAAAAGTGCCGAACAGATGATCGGAGCCGTCAGAGCGCTACTGAACCGGCTTTCCGCTCCGGATTCGGTTCTGCCCTTCTGGGGCGACCTTTACTTCGGCGATGAGCCCTGTCTGCTTTGGCGTGCGTCCAAACGTGGTTTCGTTCCTGCTGATATCGTGGCCACCCGTGAGACGAACGATCGTATCTCCGGAATCGCAAGTCTGAATGAAACGCCCTGGCATGACGATCTTGATCGATTGCTCAGCCTTATCAGCAGCTTGGGACAGGGTGGTCAGGGACCCCTGACAGATGAGCAGCTGGCCCATCTGTCACAGCCCGACAAAGACCAGGTGAAACCTGAAAGCGACAAAAAGAAGGAATCCGCTGAACCGGGTAGAATCCGCGCACCCGAACACCGAGAGAGGCAGGCTGAATCCATCGAGGGTTTTTCAGGCATAAGCCGGAAGAAACCGGGGCAAAAAGCCGCCGATAAAGGCAGGAGGAAAGGATGGATATGGATTCTGCTCATTCTTCTGCTTCTAATCGGCGGGGCAGTGGCCTGGGATCTTTCAGACAAGGCTCCGTGGGGCAGCGTGCTCAGCAGTTTCGAAGTTGGCGAAAGTGATATCAGTGACAAAGGTACCGAGGCAGCCGGGGACTCAGATAAAGACGATTCCGGCGATACTGCGGGCGGTACGGCTACTGCTGGCGGTACAGATACCGCTGATGGTACAGATACCGCTGATGGTACAGATACCGCTGATGGTACAGATAC
>JAUVIY010000092.1 GCA_030592625.1 Spirochaeta sp.
CCACAAGCGGGCCTCAGATCCATTCATTTCCTCGAGTTTACGGGTATCAAGCCTGAAAGTTGCCGGGGCCTCATCAACCCATTCGTCTCTGTATCGTTCGTATCTTTCCTGCAGGATTTCATCGGTCCCATCGAGAAAAAAAACTCTGCAGCCCTCAAGCAGCCAGGTCCCGGTAGCATCCCAGGTGGCACGCTCAGCATCGATTCTTTTATGAAATCTGTTATCTTCATCCAGCCGTATCACCGTAAGTCCCGTGAGTGTTATTTTTTCATCATTGTAATAATCGGCATAGTAAATTACCCTTCCCCCACGGGCGATTGCCACCGCCCTGGATCGGTTTTTTGAATCCTGTATGCCAAGAAGTTCCTTTGAAACCTGATTTCGTTGTCTCATCATGGGTATTGCCACCCGGTCCTCAAGCATATATCCGCCTATACTCAATAACATGGCAATCAGGAGTATGGGCATGACAAAACGTATCAGCGGTACGCCGGACCCGAATACGGCGATCAGTTCGTTTCTGGCTCCGAGATTTCCCAGAGCGAATGCCGCGGCAAACATCGATCCGATGGGAAGTGCAAATGTAAGCGCTTTCGGCCCATATAGAAAACTGACCAGAATCGCCTGTGAGAACGGAACATCCCTGTTCAGGTATCGCCAGAGATTGGTGAATATATCCGCAAGGACGAGAATGAGGGCAAAAAACAAAACCCCCAGGAGCAGAAACGGAATGAATTCCCGGAGAATGAGTCTTCGGAACATTTTCATGCCTGAGACCTCCGAGTATAGAGAATTATACCTGCACACAATAAAAGAATATCCGGCACTATCATCACCAGGAACGGGGAAATCTCAGTTCTCAATCCCAGTGAACGACCGAGAACCAACAGACTCCAATACAACGTGGTTAAGAGCAATCCGATAAAAAACCCGATGGCCCGTCCGCTTCTCTTCGCAGCCAGTCCCAGGGGGAAAGCCAGAACAACAAAAGGAAGGCATGCAAAGGGTATTGCGAATTTCTGGTAATATTCGAGTTTCCAGACCTGGAGTGAATGATCAACAGGTCGGGAGGATTCCAATTCAGCAACCTCAGCGGCCTTGCGGATCACCATTGGTAAAGCCGCGGCTCGTTCAGACAAACCTCCGTAGGACAATGCCGCATACTGCAGAGACAGATTCAATCGGCTCTGTTCCAATCTCATTTCATGGGCCAGAAGACGTTCCTTGTGACGTGCCGCCTTCTCCCTGATTACCTGCCGTATTGCCATGACTCGCATATTTGCCGGACCGGCCTGCTGATCCAGTATCGTCGAATCGCCGATAAGGAGACGGTAATCCATGAATTCAGCATGGCTCCAGGTCCATTCATCAATATTACGTGAGTCAGGGGTGAGAGAAAAAACCTCATGCATTCTGAACCCCGGGAATTCTCCGGTACCTCCACGGATTTCAGGTGAGGCCCGCCGGGCAATGATGAAATTCCTGTTACCGGAATTATTTCTTTCAATGATAATCATCGGGTGAATTCCCTGCTCGTCTATCGCACCTGTTACCAGAATGGACTGCCGGAATGTTCGGACGGAATAGGCCTCAAGTTCAAGACCGGGATGCGTGAGACTCAGTTCAAGCCATAACCTCTGAAAAGCTTTTGTTCCCGCCGGAAGAAGTACGTCGTTAACGCTGAAGGAGATAAGGGAGATGATAATCCCGAGCATGAGAACCGGCCGGAAGATGGAGAACCGCCTGAAACCGGCACTTTTCATGGCCAGAATCTCATTGTCGGAGGAAAACCGTCCATATGCCATGAGAGCCGCGGTAAGCGTGGCAAAGGGTGCAGAGAGTGTGATGAATGACGGCAATGAATAAAGCATCAGGAGAAGAACCGAGCCGACAGGTATCCCCTTGGCAAGGATACCCTGGGCCATCAGTAGAATCTGATTCAGAAAAAAAACAAGGAAATAAAAAAGAAAGCTTACCAGAAAGGAAAAAAGAAACTCCGAGGTTATATATCTGTCGAGTGTCGGAAATCTTCTAATCACCGTATATGCCGCCGGATATCAAGATAATACCACCGCCGAGGGTTCCGGCCCAGACATTACCGCTGCCATCAACAGTCAGGCTCGCCACATCCGCCGAAGGGAAACCTTCAGCTAACCCGATCCTGTCCCATATACCGGTTTCAGTGTTCATGGAATTGAGTCCGGCTCCGAATGTTCCGAAAAAAAACCGTCCCTCTGATTCGACAACGGCCAGAACCCAGGGATCTCCAAGCTCTTCAGCACCGAAGTAATAGACATTTGAGGCTTCAAGGTCCCATACGAAAGCACCGCTTCCGTATGTACCGCCTACAATCCTGTTTCCGGATCTTAATAGCGACGTAATATTGGTTTCCCTTAACGGCCCGGGAGGCGGACGCAACCATACTTCATCATCCGGACGGTAAACATATAAACCCCTGTCCATCGTTGCAATCAGAATTTCTCCTTCATCACCAGATTCAAGACGGGTGATGAACAGGCCGGGATTCGTAATCATGCGCCATTTACGTCTCTCTTTAACCCAGAGACCGTGACCGAGGGTGGCAAGATACACTTTCCCGTTTAAGACAGTTACATCCTGAAGACGTTCAGATACCGGAATATCGGCTTCAACCGACCATTCTCCAGTTCTTAGATCGTAGCGCTCCAGAGAACCGTAACGAACGATCCAAACTGAGTTGTTCTCCCTGGCGATCCTGTTCACTGTCCTCACAGCGAGGGAAGGCAATCCGGGATCCCATGTCGTATAAGAACCCAGGGGTACTGATAGACGGATGATGCCACCTGTCCATGTACCGGCCCAGAGGTCATCTCCATCAGCCAGCAATGCGGATACATTCTCCCCGGCCAATCCCAGATCGGCACCGCTCCACCGGCTTGTATACAAGCGACCTCTCCATAGCGACCACTCAGCACTTCTTTCGCTATCAGACAGGAGATTGACATCCTCATCTTTGAATCTTTCCCTGGCTTCGTCGGTGAAACCGTCATACCAGAGTTGTTCCACATCAGCCAGAGGATCAGTGATTATCTGTTCCTCACCGATTTTTTTATTTATCGTATCGGATTGTTCATCAAGGCGTTCTGATCGATCGTCTCGGGTTGGTTGTTCGTCTTTATCAACTTCCGGAACAGATTGAAAAACTCTCTGTTCCGGTAATTGGTAATCGGTGGTCGTACAGGAAAGAAGAATGAGCAGTGAAATAATAAAGATTAAACGCCCCGGTATTGGAATCCCGACACATTTACATCTGTTCGATTTCATGTTCCGGTGGATCCGAATCCTCCACTACCGCGGTGTGTTGAAGGGAGTTCTTCGGTTATCCTGAAATCAGCTGCCGACACCTCCGCGATAATGAGCTGGGCAATCCGCTCTCCAGGTTCGATGGTTACCGTTTCACAGCCCAGATTAACAAGAATAACTTTGACTTCTCCACGGTAGTCGGCATCAATTGTACCGGGACTGTTCAGTACCGTAAGGCCCTTTTTATCAGCCAGGCCCGACCTCGGTCTGACTTGCCCCTCCCATCCGGGAGGTATGGCCATGTGAATCCCGGTTGGAATCATGAATCGATCACCCGGTTTAAGAGTTATCGGAGAACTCAGATCGGCTTTCAGATCGGCTCCCGAGGCATGCTCAGTCGCATAATGGGGCGCTAATTCGGATTTGCCGGTAAACATGACTACTGGGTTGTTCAGTTTGCTCAAGATATCCTCCGGCAACTTGTTATAACCATCGGGCCGCTTTCGCGGCCCGAAATGAATGGTATCATACCCCAGGGCAGAGCCCTGGACCCGGAGTCGCCATAGGCGACTCCTTTCCGCGGCAGAGCCGCAGGGTATTATACCATGCTTTCCCTTCACTCATTCGGGAATGAACAAGTTCACTGCTCGCAATTTCGCTTTGCGAAACCGCTGTTTTCCTTTCATTTCGTTCGGGAATAAAATCTTTTGTATAAGAAACCGTTCTCCGGATTTCTCCGGAATTACGATCTGTCAGCGTCTTGGCCTCCGGGGAGGACCTGACGGGCGGCCGCCGGGGCGGCTTGAACCGGGAGCTGGTTTCCAGTCCGGATTAGCAGCATCGACGATGCTGAGATTCAGGCGGCCCATACGGTCAACTTCTATAAGCCTGACACTGACCGCCTGTCCCTCTTTCAACACATCCTCGACGGAATTAACCCGTTCTCTGGACAGCTTGGAAATATGACAGAGACCTTCCTTCCCGGGAAGAATCTCAATAAATGCGCCGAAATCCATGATTCGCTTGACGGTACCCTTGTAGATAGTGCCGACTTCAGGCTCCTCGACAAAGGCTTTTACCATATTCAGCGCAATATCGGCACCGTCTTTTCCATCTTTGGAAAAAATGGTAATGACGCCATCGTCGTCGATATTCACCTTGGTACCGGAGGTTTCGCTGATATTGCGGATATTCTGACCTCCGGGGCCGATGATAGCTCCGATCTTGTCCACATCCACATTGTAGGTAACCACGGCCGGTGCGAATTCGCTGATGGCATCCGAAGGCTGACTGATGGTCTTTGCCATTTCTTTCAGGATGTGGATCCGGCCATCTCGGGCCTGCTCCAAAGCGGTCTTCATGATTTCAATGCTGATCCCGGAGATCTTGATGTCCATCTGGAAGGCCGTAATGCCCTTCTCGCTTCCGGTTACCTTGAAATCCATGTCGCCCATGTGGTCTTCCTCACCGAGGATGTCGGAAAGAATGACATTTTTGCCGTCTTCCTGAATGAGACCCATGGCAATTCCGGCTATCGGTGTCTTAATGGGCACTCCTGCGGCCAGGAGGCTCATGGTACCACTGCAGACCGTCGCCATCGATGATGAACCATTGGATTCGGTAATCTCCGATACGACACGGATGGTATAAGGGAATTTTTCTTTTTCAGGAAGAATGGGTTCTATGGCCCGTTGGGCCAGGTGACCATGTCCGATTTCCCGGCGTCCGGTTCCCGTTCTCCCGGTTTCCCCTACGGAATAGGGTGGAAAATTGTAATGCAGCATGAATCTCGAACGTCGATCTCCGTCGATGTCATCGAAAATCTGTTCATCATAGGTACTTCCCAGGGTGACGACGCCGATGGATTGAGTTTCACCCCGGGTAAACAGCGAGGAACCGTGTGCCCGTGGCAACAGGCCGATTTCCGTCGTTATGGGACGAATATCAACAGGTGAACGACTGTCACACCTTTTACCTTCATTAACAATGGACTTGCGCATGATATCGGAATGAATCTTGCCGAGAAGAGATTTGAACACAGTCATGCCGTTTTCACCGTAAGCTTCAATCCTGTCGGCGAACTGCTCGATGAGCTTGGCCTTCACTTCCCGGGCACCGCCGGAACGGGCGAATTTGTCGGAAAGGAAGATGACGTCTCGGTACAGGGGATCAGCCGCTGTCTTTACCTCATCCTCGAATCCCAGAGGTGCGAAGTCCTCAGGCAAGGGCAGTTTTTTCTTGCCGGCTGCGGTTGCAAAATCCTCGATGAACTTGCATAGATCTTTCAGTACGATCTCGGCGCGGCCAAGTGCTTCGAGCATTCGCTCTTCTGAAACCTGATCGGCACCACCTTCCACCATCACGATACCCGCATTGTTGCCGGCAACGATAACATCCAGCTCGGCCTTTTCAAGCTGCTGAAATGTGGGTTTTACGACGAGTTCGCCGTCAACCGAACCGATTCGGATAGCGGCCACAGGGCCGTTGAAAGGGATATCGGAAATCATTACCGATGCGAAAGCGGCCATCATTCCGACAACGTCCGGAGTGTGGATCTGATCGGTGGATATCGTCATGGGAATCACCTGAATATCCCTGCCGAAACTCTTGTCAAAAAGAGGCCTCATAGGACGGTCGATAAGCCGCGAGACAATAATTTCCTTGTCTTTGGGCCGCATTTCCCTTTTGATGAACCCGCCGGGAATCTTGCCGGCGGAATAATAACGCTCGTTGTAATCCACCATCAGGGGAACGTAATCCAGGCCCTCGGTGGTTTCGGAGCTGCAGCAGACTGTCGCCAGCACTACACTTCCGCCGTATCGGGCGAGAACAGAACCATTAGCCTGCTTGGCGATTTTACCGGTCTCAAGGATCAGATCTTCATTCCCGATCCTGATTTTTGCCGTATGCATGTATTTTCCTTGTTTTTATTTCCGGAGGCCGAGCTTGGCAATGAGTGCCCGGTAACCTTCCAGGTTAGTCCGCTTGAGATAGCGAAGAAGTCGTCGGCGCTGACCAACCATCTTCAACAGGCCTCGCCGTGAAGCGTGGTCTTTCTTATGATCATCGAAGTGTGCCTTGAGGTCTTCGATACGCTTGGTAAGAAGGGCAATCTGAACTTCTGTTGAGCCCGAGTCGTTGCCGTCCTTGCCGAATTCAACCACGATGGTGGCCTTGTCATCCTTGTTGAGAGACATGATGCATTCCTCTCTTATGAGAAAATATATTGCGGTTGTGATTACCGCTTACCGATCGATTAAACCGATCCGGGTCGATACTGTGCCGTCCGGGGGAGTTGTACCGATTCAGAGGGAAGCAGAGCATGGAATGCTCATTTAGCCTCCCGGAAAATCAGAACCCCGGGGCCCTTGTTTAAAAAAGTTTTTCAACGCGTCAAATTGACATGAATCCGATGATTAATCAACCACCACCTGCAATGCAGAAGATTTATGGCTTACGTCATAATAGGGGGCAGAGACCCCCCAGGGGACTTCCATTCTAATCGAGCGAGTCGGCATTTCCGTAATGAATGGTATCATACCCCAGGGCAAGCCCTGGACCCGGAGTCGCCGTTGGCGACTCCCTTCCGCGGCAAGCCGCGGTGTATGAAACCATTCTTTCCCGGCACTCGCTCGGAAATACCCGAGGGTATTTCTCTCGCTACGTTTGGGAATCAAAGACGATCCTGTAGGTTGTAACATTATCCCTTTTTTCCAATAATGCCGCCGGAGTTCCAGTAGTATCGGTACAGAGAGTGAGAACATCACTCAAGGGTAAACGCTTACCCATTTTCCCGGGTGGAAAACCGCTTCTCAGCCTGTCGGCAATCTCATCAGAGAGTACCAGAACCGATATACCGACGATTTTTGCGAATTCTACGGGACTTATTCCGTCTGCTTTATTCACTTCACCCGGTATTCCGGCGTTATTCACTGAGAAGGGACCGATTGCAGTGCGTCTCAGGGATTGACAGTATGCCCGACTACCAGCCGCTATCCCGAGATCTCTGGCGATAGATCTGATATAAGTTCCTTTAGAGCAGTGTATTTTCACCTTAAGATCCGGGTTTTCCCAGCCGATCAACTCAAAATGATTGATACGAACCGTTCTTTCCGGCATCTCGACATCCAGCCCTTTGCGTGCCTGAGAATAGGCTCTCTTCCCGTTGATTTTAACTGCGGAGAATGCCGGCGGGGTTTGCTTTATTGCACCGGAAAAATATACTGCGGCTTTTTGTATGTCGCAGTACACCGGGACCGGTGCCTCAGCGGTAATCCTGCCTTCGGTATCCAGTGTGTCGGTTTCCTTCCCGAAACGGAATACAGCTTCATATTCCTTGTCCATATCCGAGAGTAGGTATGCGGCTTTGGTGAGCTTTCCCGAGAGAGCGATCAGTAATCCGGTGGCAAAAGGATCCAGAGTTCCGGCATGCCCGATTTTTCTGGTATTGAGTGATCTTTTAAGTGTTCCAAGGGCTGCAAAACTTGAAATACCTTCCGGTTTATCAAGCAGGAAAAGACACGATACCTGTGAGGACAGGATTATCAATCCCTGTTTTTCAAAGAAACAGCCTCATCGATAAGTCGATTAACGGCCAATCCTTCACGAATTGAATTATCTGCCATGAAGAACAGCTTCGGGGTGTGGCGCATCTGGATTTCCCTGCCGATTCTCGACTGCATGAATCCGGCGGCATTGTTCAGTCCCGTAACGGCCCTGCGGGTAGCTTCTTCACCGCCGAAGGAACTCACCCAGATCCGGGCTGAAGTCAGATCCCTGGACGCCCTGACCCGGGTGAGAGTAATGGAGGTATCGACTCTAGGGTCTTTTACATCCCCCAGCATTATCAGAGAACTCACCTTTTCCCGAATCAGGCTCTCCACCCTCTTCAGGCGAATCTCATTCATCGTTCTTCTGATCTCCCAGCTTTTTGGCGATCTCTTTCATTTCGAACACTTCGAAGATATCACCTACCTGAACATCGGCATAGTTTTCAAGTCCGATACCACATTCGAATCCTTCCTTGACTTCCTTGGCATCTTCCTTGAAGCGTTTAAGCGAGGCAAGCCCTCCGGTATTGATAATAATGCCTTCTCGAATCAGATGTACCTGACTCTTGCGCGTAATCATACCTGAAGTAACCATACAACCGGCTATAGTGCCGATCTTGGGTACTTTAAAGATTTCCCGTACTTCAACCTGTCCGACGGTCTTCTCTTCGAAGTCCGGAGACAGCATACCTTCCATGGCGTCCTTGATATCATCGACGACATCGTAAATGACATTATATTTTCGAATTTCAACTTTCTCCCGATCAGCAATCTTCTGGGCTTTAGCGGTCGGTCTGACATGAAAACCGATGATGATGGCATCGGAGGCCGCAGCGAGGTTGACATCATCTTCGATGACGGCACCGGCAGCCGCCCGGATACATACGAGACGGATTTCTTTGGTACTCAACTTCTCCAGGGTTGACTGCAGTGCTTCAACAGAGCCGTGTACGTCACCCTTGATGATAACTTTCAATTCCTGAACTTCACCGTCCTGAATAGAATCATAGAGATTATCCAGGGTGATCTTCTTGACGTTTCGGGCCGTCTCCATTTTTTTAAGATCCTGTCGTTTGCTACCGTATTGACGGGCTTCACGCTCATTTTCGGTAACCTGGA